>JAYEKF010000083.1:0-28673 GCA_034660895.1 Thermoproteota archaeon
TCACTTTAATGAAGCTCCCACTTTTTTGAAGGCTAAACGGTAACTGTGATTATTTAATGAGCATATTTAAATGGTGGGTGATTAAAATACCTCGCTTAGCGAACAGGGAACGTCAACATGAAAACTGATGTGGTTGTTCTCACAAAAAACAGTCAACGAGTGTTGGAAAAGTGTTTCAACTCAATTTACAAAAACGTTCCAGTCAACCACCTAATAGTTGTTGATGGGTGCTCAACGGATAAAACTTTGGAAATCGTGGACAAGTTTAGCCGAAAACATAGAAATGTGGTTTTAATCAAAGACCAGGGCACAAGGGGCAGTGCGAGACAGAAGGGAATAGAAGCGGTTGAAACAGAATTGTTCATGTTTGTTGACAGTGATGTTGTGCTCTGCCACCGATGGTTCGAAAAGGCTGAAAAATTCATGGAAGACGATGTTGGAGCAGTTTGGGGAATCGAAGTTTGGTCGGTTGTTCGAAGCCCCGCTTTTCTAAAACTGTTTTTGCAAGTTACCAGAAAAATCTTTGAAATAAGAGGGGGAACTCATGACCTGCTGGTGCGGCGTGAAGCGGTTGAAGGCATCCAGATTCCGAGGGAACTGCATTATTTTGAGGACACGTACATTAAGGAATGGATAAACAAAAACGGGTACAAGGTGATTGCGAAGTACAACCCATACTGTATTCATTATAGGCCGCCGACCGTTTGGAGTATAAAAGGCAGCATTGACCTTTCTTCAGAAGCTATAATGTTTGGTTTACTGGAAAAGTACCCTAAGTTGCTGTTGCCGTACAGCTTTTACACAACTTATGTTATATATCGTAGTCTGCTTCTCAAACGGAAAAACGTGTTTCATTCTTAAACGTGCTTAGAAACAGTTCTCCACACGTCCAACAGTTTTCTTTGAGGCAGTCTGAACCAGAGGTTCCTCAAAGCTTTGCGTCTAGAAAGTGAATGAAAAATTTTTAGGGCGATTTCAGAGGAGTAGATGGGAGAAGAACGTATATTACCTTGCGTGTCCCATACGAACACGAAATCTTTGTCGCAGCTTGAAATACAAGCGTTTCCGCAAAATTCCGGTTTTGTGTTTGGTTTGAATGTTCCCTCTTTGAAATTTCCCAAGTGGAACCGTTCTCTTTTGTGATGGAAGAATCCTGAATGGCAACGGTAAACATCACCGTTTGGGAGCATGAGGAAGTAGTTTTGTCCGGCGCTACAATATTTGGGCACCCCTTCGTCTTCCCAGTTGTACCCTAATTCTCTTTTTCTAGTTACGTATTGGCTGACCGCTTTCTTTTCTTCTAGTGTGTACTCGTAGGTTTCTGAAACAAATGGGTCTACATTGAAAACTGTGTTGTGATTTTCAAGAATCTCTTTTAATTTAGGGACATATTTCAGCTGTTCTGGATACGCCACATAATTCACGTAAGTGTTTACTCCTGCATCGTGTAGCTTATCCAGTTTACTTACAAATTCTCGTAAACTAAAGTTTGGCGCGGAAGGATGAAAACTTGCGGAGAAAGATAGAAGTTGCCCCAAAGGCGCGGATTCCAAGAATTTTTGGATTGGCATAGTTAGGTTGCTCGCTATAAAAAAAAGATGTTTTTTCGGAAAATTCCTCAAAACATAATAAAAGTCCTTGTAAAGAAATGGTTCTCCACCCGTCATGTGGAAGATTGCAGGGGACATTTTTTCAAGCATTTCCACCCAATATCTCCCGTCTGTTTCCCCCCAATTTTTTATGTAAAAACCATCTTTTGGAGCTCGGCCGCCTGAGACATCGCAGTAGGGGCAGTTGAGGTTGCATCTAAATGTTAGAAGTGCAGTTATCGCTATTCTTCTCCTCATCACGTTTTCCCCCTCACCGTTGAATAGATGTTGCTGAACGGCCGATTTAACAGGTAATACGACAAGTAATTTCTCCACCATATTAGATAGGTTTTCAAAATACCCCATTCTTTCAGCCTTCTTGCTGACTCCTCAACTGGGACGCCTAGAACAGCAACTTTTCCAATTCTGGAAAGTTTAAGCAGGAATTCCGAAACCTCCCCCACATTAATTTTCTCATCAAATCCACCAACTTTTATGAATACTTCCTTGCGGACGGCTAAACCATCCCCTCGACTATAAAATCTTAGGAGGAATGGCCACTTTGCACAAGTTTTGATGTAAAAACGGTCCAACTTGTAAAACATTCTTTCAGATGGAGACAAACATAACGACTTGTATGGTACAGTGTAGGAAACTGCAGCAACCATTCGGGGGTCTTGGAATGTTTTCGAAACTTCTTCCAACCAGTTTGCTGGAGCCCTTACGTCCGCATCAGTGAACAAAAGAATACGTCCGGAGGCTTTTGAAGCTCCAAAGTTTCTCGCTCCGGAGAACCCTCTTTTTCTAAACTTCAACACTTTATCCGCCAAGTTTTTGGCTATGTCAAAGGTTTTGTCATTTCCGCTGTCCACCACAAGAATTTCACTTTCAATTCCTTTCAATTTCGCAGCATGCTTAACCTCACCTAATTGGTTCAAGGTTTCCCCGATGTAATCTTCCTCTAAATAAGTAGGGACGATTACTGAAATATCCACGTTTTTACCTCAACATATCTGTTAGTTATCTAACTGAAAAGACTTTTTCTATTTTGTTTGAAAGCCTGAAACCTTTAAAAGTTTCACATTTCTATTCAAAGAAAAGAGGAGCACAACAGTGCATGGAAAAGTTTCAGCGGCGTTCACATTAATGCTGTGTCTATCCCTAACGATTTTCACTCCAACAGATATGGTAAATGCAGCCAACGGTTTAGAAAATATACAGTTGTTCGATTCGAAGATGCTTCACGTTCACGGATACATAGTTTATCGTTATAACAGCAATACCTCAGCGGCAAATGTGGAAGTTGGGATTCCTCTTTGGGCGCCCAATTTTTGGTCTGAGATAACGTTGCTGAAAACTAGTTGCGAAAACGCAAAGTTAATTGGCACGGGAAGTGGATTTGAAAAATACAATGCAACCAAAGACGACTACGACTTGGCCGGAGAAGGAGATCCGGATGCGATTTATGTAGCTGGATTCAAGTTTGAGGAACTTAAACCGTATCAAATGGTAACTGTACATTTTTGGTTTAAGCTTTCCATCTCTAAAGTGGACATGTCAGGGATGTTGCCAAAATATGTGGGAACTGTTTCAGAAGCAAAAAATGTTTCAGAGGAGGCTCTTGGCGGTCCTTACCAGAAATATGTGAATGAAACCTATTATTGGGACTACAACAACTCAACTGTTCAAAAGGTGATTAACGAAATAAACGCCACCCTAAGTGGGGGTAAGAACATTTACGAAATTGTTTATGCAACCATAAATTGGTTTTCACACAACATGACTTACCGAGAACACTCGGACTACCCTTCCGGTAGGTTAAGAGCTAGCCAAATCTTTAACGAAACCACAAGCGACGGAAAATATTATGGAGTTTGTCGACATTTTGCAGACGCCTTCACTGCCATCATGCGGGGATTTGGTGTTCCCTCTAAAATGGGGCAGGGCTTAGTTTTCTACGATATGGGAGGAGATGTCGGAGTGGTTTTTTCAGGCGGACACGCTTGGTGTGAAGTGTACATGCCTAACGTGGGTTGGGTTCCAGTCGAAGTCACAATCTCCGACAAATACATGCGGGATATAGTGAGGGTGGGCCTCATCTCAGAATATTATTATCTTCCACAATACGTTGAGTTCGCCCATTCCGGGCCAGAGAAAGAAGATGGGGAAGGAGAGAAAAAGCCTTACGAGAATTTGGTAGGTGCCTACTGGAACTGGAAGGTAGGTGAAGTTCCAATTGGAACGGTGGAAGGCATCATGCAATACATACTTTCTATACCCATCATGGATTGGGTTCTCCTTGCGCTGGTTGTAGCTTTAGCTGTGGACGTTTACCTGCTAAGAAAGAAAATTGAAGCAATAACTCAATGGTAAAACCTTTCCATTAAACTTTACCACCGTTTCCCTTACCTAAAGCAACCCACAGGTGATCAGAAACTGGCCTCGCCAGCTCTGTTTTTGTTCCATCTTTACGTACTAATACGCGACTGTTCGGTGCGTCTAGTATTTCACCGATGATGGAAGCTTCAATGTTACGTCTCTTCAAGACCTTGATGACCTTACCAGCAAAGTTTGGTTTCACGGAAATTAGAAGGGCGCCTGAGCTTATTAGTTGCATCGAGTCGATTTCAAAGAACTCACAAATTTTTCGGGTTTCCGGTGAAACAGGAATTTTCTCCTCAAAAACTTGCACTCCCACGTTGGACGCGTCCGCCATTTCATGCACTCCACCCGCCACTCCCCCTTCTGTGGGATCATGCATAGCTGTAACGCCGCCTGCCTTAAAGGCTAAAGTGGCTTCCTTAACAACACTGATGTGTTTGAAAAAGCCTTTTGCTCCCTCCAAAAACCCGGTGTTAAACCTTTTTTCAAGTAAGGTATGTCGGTCAGCTGCTAGAATAGCGGTTCCCTCAATCCCCGCGCCCTTCGTTAGTATGAGTTTGTCTCCTGATTCGGCTCCACCAGAGGTGACGTACCGCCCTTTTTCAGTTATTCCCATACAGCCGCCTACAACTATAGGATTAGTCAAACCGGGGGTTACTTCTGAATGACCACCAACCACCGCAATCTCCAGTTTTCGCGCGGCGCGGTCAATTTGGTCGCATATTGTTTGAACTGTCTGGTTTGTGGCGTTTTCTGGAAGTAGGAGGGAGGAGGAAAAGAATGTAGGGGACACTCCGAAGGTGGCTACGTCGTTTGCGTTGATGTTCACGGCTAGCCAGCCAATTCTTTCTAGGGCACCAGTGATAGGGTCCATGCAGCTAACTAAAACTTTGTCTCCAACCTGCACAAGGGCGCCGTCCTCCCCAACCGCGGGGCCCAAAATGACCTCTTTACGTTTTGCGCCCGAGCGTCGGTAAATGATTTCTTTCAAAATTTCTATCGGAACTTTTCCAAGTGGCAGTTTCAATCTTTTTCCAACCATGACATTGTTATACTCTTGATGTGTAGTCTAGTTTTTAAGGACATACATTAAAGAATTAAAGGTGTTATTGTTAATGCGTAATCTTCCTTATGGTTGGAACAGCACGGAACACTGCTCTTACGATTGGAATTGAAACTATAAGCCCTATTGTCATTTGGCCAACGTTCACGGGGATTTCAGCTAAAGCCACCACTTTCATGCTTGGGAAAAGCCAACCAAGGAAGAACTGTTGATAGATAAAATAACCACTCACCATGGTTAGGCCGCCAAGAGTCGCCGCGAAAGCTTGCCAACCGACCTCTGGTTCTAAAACCATCCCCATCCCGGTTATCAACAGAATCACCAAAACTCCAAGGCACACCCAAAGTTCCGCGGGGATGAACATGCTTAGCGTTCCGCTTTGCAGGGCGGGGATACCGAAAGAGATGTCGACGGAGCCGCTGTAGTAGAGCAAACCAATTGTTCCCAGCAGAACCCCTATCGGTGCTCCTACGACAAAAGTAAAAGCCTTCCATTCTGTTTTGGATTCAAAACTTGGCCTTCTGCGGCTGAGAAAGCCAACAACACCACCTTCGCATGCTTTTATGAGGAGAGTTGCAACTGCGTAATGTGGGTAGCCGAGAAATATGTCTGCGAACATGGAGCCAACGCCTCCTGCGAAAGCCCCTACAACCGGCCCGAAAAGCAGTGCTGTGGTGTACACCATGGTTTCGCCGATGTTAAAGAACCCTTCAGTGCTTGGAACATAAATGCTGAACACCATGGTTGCGGCGCAAACAAGTGCTGTGAAAACCGCTGTAACTCCTAACTGAATTGTGGAAATTGCAGTTTTTTTCTGGGACATTTCACGTTTCACGTCAAGAGTGGAAGAGTAGTACAGTTGTAGCTATACTATTTAATAAGTCTTATTCTAGATAAGTTCAACGGGCTTTAAACCAACACTTTCAGTTCATCTATCGCATGCAAAACACGTTTCCCACGTTCGGTGATTCTGAAATAATTCCTTCCTTCCTTTTCGTACACAACCGCCAACCCCCTTTCGGAGAAGTCGCTCAAATGCTGATAAACCGCGCCGCGCGTCATAGTTTTCCCAAGCTTCTTCCACAACTCGTAGCCGTAGGCATCTTTTCGGCTTAGGATGCGTAAGATTTTTTCTTTCGTGCTCAACGCCAACCCGAGAACAGCGGTTTTGCTTTTTTTTGTTAGGTTTTGAAGCACGTCAGTTGCTTTCAGCCCGCTTCCAGTGATAAGGCACACCACCCTGTCCTTCTCGTCAATGAGGCCCTGGTTAACCAGTTTTTTAAGTGCGGCGATGGTGGCGGAGCTGGCGGGTTCGGCGAAGATTCCTTCCAGTTTCGCAATTTCTTGTTCGGCGGCGAAAATTTCTGTGTCAGACACTGAAACAGCTAAACCTTCAGATTCTCTTAACGCTTGCAAAGCCCATTTCCCATGTAAAGGGTTACCTACAAGAATAGCCCAAGCGTGAGTGGACGGTTTCGGATTGACAACAGGTTTTCTTTTGTTTTTTAGGTGCGCGTTCACTATGGGAGAGCATCCTTCCGATTGTACACCCACCATTTTCGGCAAAGAATCTACCACGCCTAAAGCTTGCAGTTCCTTGTAACCCTTCCAGATGGAATGAATGGTTCCACCACTTCCCATAGAAACCACAAACCAGTTGGGAACCCCGATTTGTTCCGCAACCTCATAAGCAATCGTTTTCTGCGCTTCAATTACGAGGGGGTTTAACTCTGCGGTTGCTTGGTACCACCCCGTTTCCTCCGCTAAAGACTCCGCTCGCTTGATAGATTCGTCCACGATTTCACCGTGCTCTTCGATAACCGCATCGTAGATGAGCATTTGAGCCAACTTACCCACATCAACGTTTTTCGGAACAACCACCTGGCAAAGCAGTCCAGATTTGGCGCAGTAGGCTGCTAGCGAGGCGCCTAAGTTTCCGTTGGTGGCACAAATTGTTGTGTCATAACCAAGGTCTACTACGTTGGAAACCAGCAACGCTGCGCATCGGTCTCTAAAAGAGTTGGTGGGATTTCTTGTTTCGTCTTTCAGATAAACGGTGCGTAAGCCGATTTTTTCGGCGAGACGTTTAGCTTCCTGTAGGGGTGTACCGCCTTCCCCTAAGGAAACCGTGTTTTTAACTTCTGGAAGCAAAAGTTTGTATCTCCAAAACTGGAAGGAACCGGAAAACTCGGCTTTTTTTAATCGTTCTAAATCGTAGCGGTACTCCAAAAGTCCTCCACATTTTTCACATCGACCTCTAGGAGGATACGGCTCAAAAATTGAGGAACACTCTGTGCACTGCAGAACCGCCAAAACAGTTCAACCCCTACGTAGATAAAGAGTGTTTTACAACTTTTGTTTATCGGTTTATTCGTTAAGACTTTAAGGGTAAAGAAACAACTATTACAGGAAGATGATTTGGCTTTGAAAATACGGGATTTGAAGCCTGGAATGAGCAATGTTAACGTGAAGATAGAAGTGCTGGAAGTGTCAGAACAGAAGGAAATTATGACTGGCAGAGGTGTTACCCACAAGATACTGGAATCAGAGGTGAAAGATGAAACGGGCTCCATCATGTTGGTTTTATGGAACGACCGAATCATTCCCCTAACAGCGGGGGACACCTTAGAAATTGAGAACGGTTTTGTGTCGTCTTTTAAGGGAAAACGGAGAGTAAACGTAGGAAAATACGGCACGATCAAGAAGATTTAAGAGCTTCAAAGAAGCCTTCCCATACTTTCTATATGTATAGAGACGAAAAAAGCGGCTTTACCATCATTTAATTGTTCTAGGGAAAGTAGCCATTAAATCAGGCATCGCACTTGATAGCCATTATTTTATTTTATAGCGGTAGTTTATCCACTTTCCGTGGAGGTTTTGCGAAAACCACCCGCCCCTCAGTTTTCAAGTTTTTTGTATATTGAACCTCGCCATGCACTTGGCATTGTGACTCAATTAATATGTTTTCTCCGTAAAGATTTCTCGCTTCAGCCTTTTCCTCCATTTTTATCGTGGTAGCATATACGTCCTCAACACGTGCTCTCTCTCCTATTACAACCTCTTTAGCAAGCAGGGAACCTGTGACTTTGCCTCTTCTACCAATCTGGACGTATGTCGCGGTTACGCCAGCATCGGTATATATCGAACCACCCACGGAAACTTTGTCCTTTGCAGCGACCTCGTGGGCTTTGAGGCTACCTCCAACGTCGATGGTCTGGGCGGTTAGGGTGTCCTTCACCTCAATCTTTCCGCCCACATCCAGTTCACCTGAAAGTCGCATTGACGCCCCAACGTGTACTTTTCCGCCAACATCTAAGTTTTCCCCTTCAGCCAAGCCTGAGATATCTACAATCCCACCCACATCGATATTTTCAAATTTCAAGTCTCCATCAACCTTGCATAAACCGCCTACATCTATGTTGCCACCTTTGTTTTTGCCAGCCAGCTTCACGGCACCTCCTACGCCTATAGAATCGAATTCCAAGGAGTCTTTTGACTTAAAGGAGCCTCCAACATCAATCTCTCCTACGTGACCCCCATGTAATGTCACTGTGCCTCCAACATCCATTTTTTCTATTTTAACTTTAGATTCTATGGTAACAGAACCGCCTACATCTATGTCTTCTGCTTTCACCTCGCCAACTCCTGTGAAACATCCTCCAACACCAATAGTTTTAACTCGTGTGTTACCCTTCACTTCTAGACTACCTCCAACATCTATGTCTTCTGCTTCTAAATCCTTGCCCACCATCAAACTTTTGTCTACATCAACATTTTCAGCGTTCAGCTTTCCCTCTACATTAAGGCGGCCACGCCGAATCTCTACACCACCTTTGACATCAAGATCACCTTGAACTACCACATCTCCATGTTCTCCTTCAAAGTCCTCCACTGACACATTGCATTCAAACGTGCAGTCTCCGCTGCATTCGATTTTGCCTGAAACGTTTACTTTCGGAGGGGTGCCTTCTCCTTTTATGGTGGTATTTCTGCCAACGGTGAGATCGCCGTCGATGAAGCCTAAAGTGATTGTGGATTCGGATGGAACCTTTACATCTCCAGACACATAGGTCACCAGCTAAACATATCTCATGAATGTTTTGTATTTTTATATTAATCGGGTTTTTAGTTGGGAGTGTGCAATCGCCTTGGATTTTTGTAGTTCAAATTCTATCTGGTAGTTTTTAAGCGTCTTTATCGTTTCGTGTGCAGGAAAGACGGTTGCCAGCTTAGAACGAACTATCCTGCGATGTAGATTCTTGATTACGCCGAATAACCTTTGTGTTCCGAATGTAAACTTGTCTTTTGTTTCACGTTTTTTCCAACCTGCCTCACGATTTATCCAATTTGCCATTTTTTACCACCTCATTTTTTGTTCTGTAAGAAAGCTTACGAGTTAGGGTCTTTAAAAGGCGACGCACAGTTAGAAAGCACAATTTGCAGTCACATTTTGTGACTATTCCAGTTCTTCAGCTAAAGCGGCGAACATCTTTTTCATTTTTTTAAACGTTTGCAGATATCCCAGACCCCGCTTGGTTATATGGTATCGTTTCGAGTTGTTGATGATTTCCTGCCTTACAAAACCTCGGGAAGCGAGAAAACTGAGAAAACTTTTAGTTCGGTCCACAGGTAGGTTGGCTCCATAGGATGCCTTTGTTACACGACACCCTCCCCTTCTACTAACAGCCCTCAAAAGATCCGCGTAAATATCGTATTTCGTTCTTCTCCCCAAACCATTTCACCTAGATGGAAGCAAAATTCCTAATTCACATAAGTATGTTTGTTTTCCAACATTTAAATTCCGTTCGACTGTGTTAACCAGCAGTTGTTTTCATGCCAATTTGGGATCAACTCATTACATCTTTGATTGCCACCCACTGCACCGCTACGAAACCTAAGAAAAACCGTAGCCAAACAGTCAAAAGCCTTGTCAAAATAGTAGCTGCAGCGCTGACGCTTGGAGCGATTTCTGCACCGAATAACGGCGCTAAAAATGGGATGTAAAGCGCAGTCATGATCGTGTCCGCCACGCCTATATCAGCGGGGATTCCTAAAGGAATCGACTGAACGGCAACGCTGATAGAGAAAACAACCAGCACTATGCTGAAGGGAATAGGATGGTTGAGCGATAAAAAGACAAAATAGGAGATAAGTAAAGCGAAAAACCACGAAATTATTGAAAAAGCAACCGGAGGAACTAACCTTTTCGGTTTCGCGCCTAAAGTTTCAATCGATTCGTGGAAAATCTTCAAACCTTTCATAATCTTGGTTCTCAAACTGGATAGCTGCCATCTACCTCTGGAAATAAAATTGAGAGATCTTATCAATGCATCAACGATTTTTTTTGTCCACCGCGGCTTTACGCACAAAAGAAACATTATTACCAATGGGATAGCAGTTCCCACAGCCACAAGCAACGCTAAACTTGCTATGAAGTTGGGAAAACTGTTCTTTAAAACAAAAAATGTGGTGTATCCAACGGTTAAGCTACTAAGCGTTATTATCATGCTGAGGATTCGGTGGCTTATCAAAGAAGCTACAACTTTCCCAGTTTGATTTTCGTCTAGTTCCTTAGTCATGAGGTATGCTCGCGATATCTCCCCGCTAATTGATTCTGCTGGAACCAAGATGTCCACAAACGTTCCAACCCAAACAAATTTGAAGATTTTTGAAAAAGGAACCTTAACTGATGAGGGACGGAGGAAAAATTGCCAAGTCAACGTGAAAAACACCACATCTAATAACAGAGCGGTGACCGCTAAGGAATAATAGAACGGATTAACACTTTGAATGAGCTTAATCGTTTCTGATACGTCGACAAAAAAGTGGAGATAACAGGCAAACACCAGTAAGCCGGCTAACAAAAAGGGAATTGTCCTTTTCAGCAACTTGCGTTTTTTCGGAATCACTTGCAACCGCACCTACACGAACTGGAAGCCAAAAGTTATCCACTTCATATTATTTTTTATTCAGCGTCCTAGACGGATTTCACGAAAAAATTGGTTTTGATTTTCCCAGTTTCTTGTCTAAACACGCTTTCACAAAACCGTAATATTCTGGAGCTGGTTTGCTTGGACGGCTTTTAAAATCTCCGTGAAATTGGGAGGCAAGGAAGAAAAACTTTTCAGGTAACTCCACAATTTCTATTCTCCGTCCGTCGGGACTTTTGCCTGAGAACACCAACCCGTGTTTTTGCAGAGTTTCATGATATTTTGGGTTAACTTCAAAGCGGTGTCGATGCCGCTCATGAATCTCTTCGCAGCCGTATAGTTTGTGCGCCAACGTTCCAGGTTTCACGATAATTCTGTGGGCGCCCAACCGCATGGTTGCTCCCTTGTATTCAATGTTTTTTTGCTCTGGCATCAAATCAATCACAGGATGAGAAGTGTTGGAGTTGACTTCCACACTGTTTGCATCTTTTAACCCGCATACGTTTCGTGCAAACTCCACCACAGCCAACTGAAAACCAAAGCAGACACCTAAGAAGGGGATGTCGTTTTCTCGTGCAAATTGAATTGCCATAATTTTTCCTTCGGCGCCTCGGGCGCCGAAACCATAGGGGACAAAGATTCCGTCGTATTCTTTCAGGTTTTCTAATGCTTTCGGACGTTTATCAAATTTTTCTGCTTCTATATAATCGATAGTGATAGTGGCGTGGCAGGTGGCTCCGCTGTGCCGTAATGCTTCGTTCATGCTTACGTAACTGTCCACTAAACCTGCGTATTTGCCGACTAAAGCGATTTTCACGTTGTATTTCGGATTTAGAATTGCGTCCACAAATTGCTTCCATTCTTTCCATTCTGGTTTTTGTCCCCGCAAGCCCAATCGTCTACATACAGATTCTCCCATGCCTTGTTCATCTAAAATGAGTGGGACTTGATAGATGGAAGGAACGGTGTAGGAGCAAAACACTGAGTCTTTTGGGATGGTGCCGAACAACGCAATTTTTCTCAATGCTTCAGCGTCAATCATTTTGTTGCATCTTGCAACAATGATGTCGGGTTGGAGACCGATGCGGCGGAGCTCATTTACACTATGTTGTAATGGTTTGGTTTTCATTTCTCCAGTAACGGCTAGAATAGGTACGAGAGCCACGTGAACGTATAGAGTGTTTTCGTATCCTTCTTCTAAGCGCATTTGACGTATAGCCTCTAAGAAGGGTTGTCCTTCAATGTCACCCACGGTTCCTCCGCACTCGGTTAAGACCACATCAAATTTAGATTGGTTTGCAACTGAACGTATTCGACGTTTAATCTCGTCGGTTACATGGGGAATGATTTGTACGCATCTTCCAAGGAAGTCACCCCGACGCTCTTTTCTGATGACTTTTTGATAAACTTGTCCGGTGGTTATGTTGTTTTTAATAGAAAGGTTGAGGTCGAGAAATCTTTCATATCCGCCCAAGTCGAGGTCGGTTTCACCCCCATCATCGGTTACGAAGACTTCGCCGTGCATGTAAGGGTTCATAGTGCCCGCGTCCACATTCACGTAGGGGTCAATTTTTATAACCGTGACTTTGAACCCTCGAGTCTGCAGCATTTTGCCGATGGAGGAAGTTAAGATTCCCTTTCCTACCGAGCTTAACACGCCGCCGGTTACAAAAATGTATTTAACCATGCGCGTTTTCCTCGTAATAACACATCTTAAACCGGTTTTCGCATTTAAACTCTTTCCGTGAAGGGGAGTTAGCCGGCTGGTTTATGATTTAACAACCACCACCGCGTAAAAACCATTTTGTTTAAAAAGTTTTTTAATTTTCCAGCCAGCTGGCTTGCAGATTTCAGCCATTTCCTCTGGACTAACAATTAACAGGTTGAACCACCCACCAACTTGCTCTTTGTATTCAACTCTGAAAGTGATTTGTCCGGCAGGTCTGCCACGTTTCCTATTCAATTCGTGATATTTCAGGTGCACAGGATTATTTGTTTTATATGGGTCACGGCACGAAGCGATTAGTCGGCCGTTTTCGGTTGCGATATTATGAAGTTCCTTAAGCATTTTTTTTGTGGTTTCTACGTCGCCGGCGACTCCAAAATTGTTGCCTAACAATAAAACTGTGTCAAAAGAACATACCGTAAAAGGTAGCTCCAAAGCGGACGTTATTAAGCAATCTTTCACTCCGCGCAGTTTAGCAACTTTCACAGCTAAGCGTGAGATGTCAACAGCCGCTACTTCGAATCCTTTCCGCTGGAGCCAAAGAGAATGCCTGCCTGCACCACACCCAATTTCTAAAACTTTTCCCTGCACATACTTTAGCGTCTTCCTTTCACATTCAGCCCAATCCTTGTACTCCGAAAAGTATGCTTCAAAACTCCCTTCTTGCACATAACCATCGTCACGACGTGAACGATAAACCGGTTTGTTTCCTCTGTAGTAAGCCATCAAGCCCTTTCCGAAGGGGTCAGACACGCGCATAAATTTTCCTTTTCAAAATTTTCTCAAGCAATATTTAAGCATGATTAAATATTATGACAATTGTTCAGCTTGGTTTAGCAGAGACTGAACTTTCGCGGAGTCCAAAGCGAACCCGTGTAGATATTTCCCTCGCATTTTCGAGTCTTTCAGAATTGAGTCCTTAATTAACAGAGGCTGGTCTAATTTTATCAGGTATTTGAAGACTAGGGCGACGTTCCAACCCCATTTCTCACACTCGCGTCTTTCCTCCTCGGTTAACTCTTCTAATTTTTGAACCGTTTCCACCACACCGTATCCAATCAGAGAATCTCCTTTCTCGGTCTTACGAGCAAAGAAAATCGTTAACCCCGGCGTCCATTTTCGGCGAACTCCAGCGTAATATTTCATCCGCTCGAAAACCTGCTTCATCCATTCGTCCTTGGTGATTCTTAAAATGTAACCTTCATAATCGGATTTATTTTTATTCATTTGAGATTCACCAGATTACATTGCATGGTGTAATTCCTCTTTAAATCTTAAAAATTTAACTATCCGCCTGCATTAGGAATCATGGTTGATATGTGCACCAATCATGTCAAACCTGATTTCACAAAATTGCAATTAACCAAGCAGAGATTAGTCAAGGTTTGCCGTTTACTATATAGGAAGAGGCTGGTGGCTGGTAGTCAGGGAAATATCAGTTGTAGAGTATCCGACGTCGTTTTCCTCATCAAGCACACAGGAGTTTCCTTTAAGAGTATTAGACCGGAGAATTTTGTGTTAATGGATAACAATGGGCGATCTCTAACGCAAGGTGAACCTTCAATCGAAAAATTTATGCATTTGAAAATTTATGAAAACAGGCCGGACATCAACTTTGTTATTCACACACATCCGCCGCAAGTGATCAAACTTTCGCGTGAGTTGCAAGGTCCCCTCAAATTTTCCTCCGCAATCGGCGAGTTGTCTGTTGTGGACTATTTTCCTCCCGGCTCGCTCGAGCTAGCTGATGCAGTTGCTGAAGCGTTAAAGGACCAGCTACGAAAAGCGGTGGTGCTCAAAGACCATGGTCTAGTCACGGTTGGATCTACCCTTAAAGACGCCTATGACTTAACACTGCTTGTTGAGGGAACAGTTAGCAACCTGCGCAGGGAAGATCTCTAATACTACGTTACTTGTAAGCGATGCGAGAAAAAACTGTAAACGGATAGAAGAAAATCATTTATGATTTTAACTCAACTATGTAACATAATGGTTGTCAGAGTGACAGAAATGCGCTCTTTGTGGATGACTGTAAACACGATATTTCTAATAATTTCTCTATTTAACATCCTATGGTTGCCTCTGCAAGTTTCCTCCCTCATTTGCACAAACGAGCACGAACAAGATTTTCTGAAATACAAGCTTCGAAGTCCTTATGCAGCCACTCTCACGCACACCATAAAAATT
The DNA here is from genome assembly GCA_034660895.1 of Thermoproteota archaeon. Classification (GTDB taxonomy): domain Archaea; phylum Thermoproteota; class Bathyarchaeia; order Bathyarchaeales; family JAYEKF01; genus JAYEKF01. The sequence continues at coordinate 14,878 of JAYEKF010000083.1, forward strand.
AACACGCGCCCAAGAATCAAAAATGCAACGCTTTATGTTCCTTTAATTCGGAATGAAACTGCCCGCCACTTCGTGATCATTCACAACTTTTCGCAGCACTACTTTCAGAATTTTACGGAAGATAACTATGGGAACCGTTATGCTTGTTGGCGTCGCGATGAAATTCGCGGGGGAGAAGTTTTTTCCGTGAGCATCAAGTATTACGTGTTGGCCTTTAGAGTAAGTTTTCACGTCAACTCCAGCCTCGTCAAACCGTACGATAACAGTTCATCCCTTTATCAAAAATACACGCAACCTGAAAAACTAATCCAGTCCAACCATACACAAATCATTTCAAACGCAACAGAAATTGTGGGCGGCGAGAAGAACCCCTACTTGATGGCTTCTAAAATTTACCAGTTTGTAGTCAATACGCTAACTTATGAGAAGCAAGAGGAAGAGAGAGGAGCCCTGTGGGCACTACAAAATAAGAGGGGTGACTGCTCCGAATTCTCCTACCTATTTGTAGCTCTCTGCCGTGCAGTAGACATTCCATCCCGGATTCACGCCGGCTTTGCATTCCACAGAGATACGCAAACGTTGTCTGACGGTCACATGTGGGCTGAATACTACTTGGAAAATTACGGTTGGGTGCCAGTGGACCCCACTTGGCATCTCTTCGATGAGATTGACAGCCACCATTTTAGTTCACTTCAAAGCAAACCAGAACTGACATCCTACTCCAATTATTTTTTCAACTATAGCCAAGTTGGATCCGGCGATAAACCAAGTGATAACCAAACAATCGTTGCAAAAAAGGCATCTATCCAACTTTTTAACGGTTTTTCATCTATTCAATCAATGAACAATGCTGTTTCAAAAATCGGAAAAGCAGAAAGGATGCTTCGAATGGCAAAACTGCTGGGCGCCCACGTTTTCCTTTCTTCCGACTTTCAAGAGACGGAGGAAAAAATTTTGAATGCAGATTTTTACGTGCAAGAAGCTTTAGAAGATGACGGTAGTGGCATAAGTTTTGCTCAGCAATATGCTGATGAAGCGTTGGATTTGGCGGAAAGCATAGTTTTGAAGATGATAATTGTTTTTGTGCTTTTCTTAGTCATTGTTGTTGTGGTAGTGGCTGTGTTACATGGAAGAAACAGAAGGGAACAAATCTTTCCCTACGAGTATGGTTATTAAACGTTTTTTCCAAGCAGAAGTTTCATTTACGTGTTGCTCCATTACATTCAGTGAGGTTTCTTGCGTTGATGGTAGGCGTCGTCGGGAAGCCGAACGTGGGCAAATCCACTTTTTTCAGCGCAGCCACACTGGCTCCAGCAGAAATTGCTAGTTACCCATTCACTACGATAAAGCCGAATCGTGGGGTTGGGTACATACGGACGCCTTGCGTTTGCAAGGAGTTTGGTGTGAAGGATAATCCTGTGAACTCGCTTTGTCTTGATGGTGTGCGGCTTATTCCCGTGGAGTTAATTGACTGCGCTGGTTTGGTGCCGGGTGCATGGAAGGGACGGGGGTTGGGAAACCAGTTTCTCGATGAGATTCGGAAGGCTGACGCACTTATTCACGTTGTGGATGCAGCTGGAGCTACGGATTCTGAGGGAAAAATGTGTAAGCCAGGCTCTCATAATCCGTTGGAGGATGTGCGTTTTTTGGAGGTGGAAATCACCATGTGGCTTGTTAACATTCTTCAGAGGGAGTGGAGTAAACTTGCGCGGGCTGTTGAGGCTGGCGCTGAGGATTTACTCACCGAGTTGGAGGAGCGGGTTAGTGGATTAGCCATAAGACGCACTCATATTTTGGAGGCCTTGAAAAAAACCGGGTTGAACCCGGACAAACCCACCAAGTGGAGCGAAGAAGACTTCACGAGATTTGTGGACACGTTAAGGCGTGTTGCTAAGCCCATGTTGATTGCAGCTAACAAAATTGATCTTCCAACTGCGGAGGAGAATGTGGAACGGTTGAAACAGCTCGGTTACATTGTGGTGCCTTGCTGTGCAGAGGCTGAGCTTGCTTTGAGGAGGGCGGCGGAGAAGAAGTTGATTGATTATAAGCCTGGTGACTGCAACTTCAACTTAACCAAGCCGGAGGGGCTGACTGAACCTCAACGTAGGGCGTTGAAGGTGGTTCAAGAAAAAATTTTGCGGAAGCACGGGTTTACTGGCGTACAGAAAGCCATTAACTTGGCGTTTTTCCAACTTTTGAACATGATTGTTGTCTACCCAGTTGAGGACTTGGAGCACCTTTCCGACCATGATGGACGTGTGTTGCCTGACGCTTACATGGTGCCTTATGGAACCACAGCTCGGGGGTTAGCCTACTTGATTCACACCGAACTCGGTGAGGGATTCTTGTTTGCGGTGGAGGCGCATGAAAGAAGAAGGATTGGGGAAGACCACATGCTGAAAGACCGCGATGTTGTTTCGATTGTGAGCACGAAAAAGAGAAGATAAGCGTCGAGTTGAATTATGCTTGAATTCATCTTGTACTCCCGGAAAGGCCGAACTGATGGAAACTTCAAAAACTTAAGAGAAGCAGGCAGACTGGATGTTGTTTATCAATGTCTTCTTTTCGGGTTTTTCACTTCCGGCGCCATACGGCGTGACGTGATTTTCCACGTTATTTTAGGCGGACCGCCAAAGCCCCCTGTCCATTTAACCATAGATGGACGAATTCTCAGAGATGTGAGAACGGATGAGCGGACGTGGGAAAACATTTTACGAAAGGTTTTATCCAGCGGTTCGCATCCTGGAATTTCTGTGGGTAGAGAAAGTTTGCAGGAAGTAGTAAAAACAAAGCAGAGAGAACAAATTTTCGTTCTTGAAGAGAAGGGTGAACCCATTTCAAGCATTACGTTTGGGGATAACCCTGTTTTTGTGCTTGGAGATCAAGTGGGGCTTCCTAAGAAGGATGAACTGTTTGTTTTGCGTTACGGAAGGAAAGTTTCGCTGGGGAAACGAGCTTATCTCGCTGCAACATGTGTAGACATTATCAACTACCTGATGGACCAACAAAAAAGCTAATGTTTCCAGAAGACATCCTCTCTAGAGGTCTATCCGTCTCTGTCTCCCCTCTCATCTGCGCTCAAACCCTTATTGACCGAAACGTCTTTTACGTAACTGATAAGTCCGAATAGCTCGCAACAAGTCAATCCGCCTAAAATCCGGCCAAAAAATATCCAAAAAGCACAGTTCACTATAAGCAGACTGCCACAACAAAAAACCACTCAACCGCTCCTCCCCAGAAGTCCTAATAATAAGGTCTGGGTCTTGCTTGGACAAATGAGCGGTGTACAAATACCTTTCAAACATGCTCTCATCGACATCCTCTGGCATCAACTTACCTCGCTTAACCTCCTCACCAATTTTCCTCGCTGCATCCACAATCTCAGCCCTCCCACCATAAGCCAGAGCTACATTTAAGAAATGTTCATCATAATCCTTCGTAGTAGTCTCCACATCCTTGATCAAACGTTGCAAACTTTCAGGCAAAAGGTTAACTCGGCCGATTACTTTCACATGAACCTTATGTTTGTGAATACGCTTGCTAACCAAAAGCTCACGCAACTTCTCTTCCACAACCCGCAAAATCTCCTCAACCTCACGTTTAGACCGTCTAAAATTCTCCGTTGAAAAAGCATAAAGAGTAATCGAGTTCACGTCTAAATTTAAACACCATTCCAACAACTGCTCAACTTTCTTCGCTCCCTCTCGATGGCCAACCCAAGGATTAAGAGACTGCTCCAAAGCCCAACGGCGGTTCCCATCTAAAATAATCGCAATATGTTCGGGCTTAACACCGCTCTTCACTTGATGACCCAACCACTTCTCATACAGCTTGTAAACACCCAAAACAGAAAGCAAAGCCCTAAGCATAGTTCAGCTTTCCCTCAAACCCTAGCGTCTTCAAGCGCATGTGCACAAGGACAACGCCGACTCCTTGATAAATCTTTAATGGTTTCAATCAAAACTTGTTCAACAACCTCACTCACACGCTTCGCCGCATCCGAAACCTCACGCGCCGTAAGCCGATGCTCCACACCAGCCGCCATATTAGAAACGTAACACAACGAAGCATAACACAACTCCAGTTCACGCGCAAGCACCGCCTCCGGCACACCAGTCATACTCACAATGTCGCAGCCCAACCGCCGAAACACCTCAATCTCCGCCGGGGTTTCATAACGAGGGCCCTCCGTGCAAACTAAAACAGCTCTATCCCAAACTTGAACATTACAGCTCTTCGAGTTTTTGACTAAAAGACTGCGAATCTCCGGGCAATAAGGCTGAGACACATCAACATGTGTGACTGGCGCGTGATTGTAGAAGGTGGTTTGCCGAAGCTTCGTAAAGTCAACAAAATCATGCGGAACAACCAAGTCGCCAGGCTTAAAGTCAAGATTAATTGCGCCCACAGCGTTAGTTGCAATAATCCTTTTCACGCCAATTTTGTTTAAAGCGTAAATGTTTGCGCGATAGTTCACACGGTGAGGAGGAATAGAATGATGCTCACCATGACGAGGTAAAAAAGCAACAGTTTTCCCGTTAACCCCGCCAAGAGATATGGGTGGGGGAAGTCCGTAGGGTGTTCCAACTCGAATCTGAAACTTTTCCTTAAACAGAGACTCTAAGCCTGTCCCGCCGATAACCGCAACTTCAGCCTTCCTCGGTTTTTTCAATTTGTTCTCCGCCTTTTTTGAAGAAATCGCTGTATTGCCTATAAATCACAAAAGTGGTTAACACAGCCGCAATGGTCAATAATATACCTACAACAATTGCGAAAACAAGCCGTTCCCACCCAAATTCCTTTAAAGGACTTATAAGAATTTGTGAGGCTTCGTAGAAAATCTGTGAAGACCACGCTACCACCGCTACAACGACTATGGTGCGCAACAATCTTGAATCACGTTCAAAGTACCAACGAATGACCCTACCGGAAAGCCAAACACAAACACCAATTGTAATAAGCATTATCGACCCTGAAATAAACCAGCCGGCAAGTTCAGGAAGCCGACTAACCCATTCACCGAGACCGGTTGGAAGAGGCTCAATGTTAGATGCTGCTTGACTCCACCCTTGGTAACCGCCGAGTGCAACGGATAAAGCGCCGATGATTCCAGTGTATCTTGCTATTTGAATATGCACTGGTGGTGGGGAGTACTCCTTCGTCCACCGGTAAAAATCTTGCACTTTCTTGTCGATTCCGAACCCCTTCACAAGAAGAAAGGAACCTAAAACTACAAGAAAGGCTATCCAGTAGTAGAGTAGAAGATTAAATACGGATAAAACGCCTAAAATAATGAGTAGGAGTCCTGGTAAGCCAAGTGCAATTCGAGAATAACGGGGGTTCTCCAGAATCATTTTTAAGTAGCGAGTGAACAACGCCGCGGTCTCCTCAATAGATTTGCTATGTTTAACCACTACCCTACGAACTGATGTCACTGGAACTCTGGACTCTACGAGAGGTAGAATGGCTTCATCTGAAAAACCGTCGGTTACGAGAATAACTTCCTTAGCAGAAAATTTGTTCAGCACCTTAACAAGTTCAGCTACAACTTTTCTATCCGCTCCAACACCGCCGAATTCAGAGCCTGATATGCTGGCGATCTGAAAATCCTCGTGTGGTTTTCCTTCCTCGGTTAGGCGATCGTAGATTCTAACTGCCTCAAACATGGCGTTGGCATCCGCTTCCTCCGGGTCTCTTAAAGCTAGGGATGTGGCTGCGCTTAGGTTTTCTTCTCTTCCAATAACCGGCGTTTCTATGCCAGCTTTTACCCCGAGATCCCCATCTCGGTCTACGCATAAAACGAGAATACGTTCTTTCTTTTCCAGCACAGCCATGAGCTCACGCTACTTTGTTAAAAGCTCTAGCACTTTAGTTTTGCGTTCTGTTTCTCTTTAAGTTTACCTGAAAACGCGTTTGGACAATGATGGGGGGCTACGTTGTTTCTTTTTCAGCGAGAATTTTGAATTCTTCCCACGTGAGTTTCTCGCCACGTTTCAATTTTTCTTGCGCTTTTCTTTTCAGCTCCTTCCTGATTTTCTGTTCTCGTTCAACCCGTTTTTCTTCTTCTATTCGGTGAAGTTTTTGTTTTAGCGGCTTAATTTTGTTCGAGATTTCTAAACAATTTTTGTGAACCATTTGAGCCTCCTGCTTGGATTCCACGGATTTTTGGTGCGCCTTATCCGCGTCTGTTCGGAGCGCACGGGCTTTCTCAAAGTTTTCCAGCATTTTCTTGTGGTAAACCCGGCTTTGTTCGGCGAATTTTGTAAGTTTTTCATGATAAAGTTCTGCTTTCTCGCTAAGCGTAGTTGCTTCAGTTTGGAGTTCCGCAATTTTTTCTTTTGTTTCTTCCAGTTGTTTGTGCATTTGTAGTTGAGTGGAAAGTTTTCTGATTTGTTGGATGAGGTGTTTTTCTTCTTCAACTGTGATGGCTGTGGTTTGAATTTTCCATTCCAAATTTTCTATTTGCTTTTGTACGGCTTGCACGTTTTGGCTGTGCTTCTTATTCATCAGCGGCTTCATTTTTTTCCTCAATTCTGAAATTTCTTTGCGTTTTTCTCTGTTTTTTGTCCTTGCTTGCTCGCGTAAATTTTTTAGTTCTTTAACCTTCTGATTTACTGCGTCGCGTTTTTTCTTGAGAGCTACAGCTTCCCTATGTAACGCTTTGATTTCTTCATGCACTACATTTCTTTTTTCTTTCCATCGTTTCGCCTCCGTGTTTAGTTGGTTTCGTTGTTTTTTAAGGGAAGCCAGTTCACAGCTTAATTCGCTGATTTCTCTTTCTAAAATCTCAGACAACTTTCTCTATTTCCTTAGTTGGTTTGCTTGGAGGATTTGTTGAATCATGTTTTTTCCTTCTTTTGATGAGAGTAAAGGGAGATTCCAGTTTTCTTTAATCCGCCAACGGGTTGCAGGTTGTTTTCCAGTTTTTTTCTGGTAGGGTTCTCTATGTATGAGAATGCCTCTTCTTTGCCAAGCTGGTGTCCGAGCTAGGTTGATTCCAAAATCAAAGAGTTTTTCGTGTAATTCTTTGCTTTTTAAGCCTTTCAATTTTTTCGCAACTTCTGATGTTTTGTATCCTTTTTTTCGAAGAAGCCAGTATGCATATGCATTGTTGTGGTTCCGCCAAGCGTTCCGTTGTCTCCAAGTCAAATATTCTACGATTTTTTCTGGCGAAGAAAAGATAACGCGAGAATCAAATGCTACGGGCGCCCTTTTGTTGAATAGTTTTTGGAGATTCAGCGAAAAAACGCTTGAGACAACTCCTGCCAATACTGAGTTGATTTTTTCCAATCTTCGTTTGAAGGGCACAGTGTTCAGAAAGAGCACATTTAGTTCGTCGCTGGCGGCGTAAATAAGTGCTGGATTAAAGTTGCTTTTGAACAACGTTTTTCCAGATGCAATTAAACACTTTGCGAGCCTTTTGTCGAACGGTTTCTCGGCGCCGATTTTCTCACAGACTGCTCGAAATTTCCATCCATCTAATCGAACGAAAAAGGGTGTATCCGGCGGAATTTGCAGTTTAGCGAAAATCTCGTGTTTCAATTGGTTTGTGTGCAGGGTTTTATTCAAGGATGATTCTTGCATCTACGGTTTTAGCTCCCTTCTCGTAAACCATGATGGGGTTAAGGTCAAGCTCCTTAATTTCCTGATGTCCCACCACCAGTTTAGAAGTGTTAAGCAAAATTTGCACGATGGTTTCGACGTCCGCTGGAGGTTGTCCACGGTAGCCCTTTAAAATCGGGTACGCCTTAACTTCAGTTATCATTTCTTCTGCTTCACGCTCCGTGAGAGGAGCAATCCTGAAGGTTACGTCTTTAAGAACTTCAACGAAGACTCCGCCGAGGCCGAACATAAGCGCTGGACCGAACTGCGGGTCTTTAGTGGCTCCCACAATAACTTGGGTTGATTCTGGAGCCATTTCCTGAACAAGAACACCTATGATCTTGGCGTTTGGTTTATGTTTTTTCGCGTTTTCCAAAATTTTTCCGTAAGCTTCACGGACTTCCACTGAAGTTTTAAGGTTAACCACAACCCCGCCTACGTCGGACTTGTGAATAATTTCTGGAGAAACAATCTTAAGAACTACTGGATAACCGATTTCCTCAGCGTAATCAACCGCCTCATCCACAGTTTTCGCCACTTTGAACCTTGTTACTGGAATTCCATATTCCATACATACGGTCTTCGCTTCCGGCTCCAGCAGATTCTTTCGCCCCTCTTTCTGAACGTCTTCAAATATTTGCGAAACCTTATTCATTAAAATCAACGACCTCTATCACCAAAACGAAATATCAGGTATTGCATGTTCTTCGTAGTTCCTTCCCACATTTTAAGTTTAAGCTCGATTTTATTGTTTTGTGATTTTCGCTCTTAAGAACGATTCATCAACCTTCATGAAGAGAAGAGAGTTTTTCTTTCTTTTATTGAACTTTGAGATTTGAATTGCCTGTTGAAATGTTGGTGCATCAATCACCATTGTGTGGTACTCTCCATTTTCTCCACAAAGGTTTATCCCGCGTTTGTTGCTTACCGCTTTCAAATCTCTGACAGCGTTTTTATTTAGTTCGCGCCCCAGCCACCTTTCATCAAACCAAGGTTGCCTTACGCAAGTAAAAACAGCCTTAAAACCGCGTGAAACAATTTCGTCCAAAATTTGCGGGAGGTCGAGACCCCACAACGGCTTGATTACATTAACATCCAAACTTTCACATACCTTTTCAAGCCAGTTGTTATGGACGGCATCCGCGAGGCAAACGTCGCCGGTGACGATTCCTTCGATTTTTCTTGTCTCCATTAAACGAGAAATATTCTTTCTGTAGTTTTCTAAGTATGGTTCTTCAACACGAAGTTTAAAGTGTGGAATGCTGAGCGCTTTAGATTGAAGCGTTATGAGCGGCAAGGAGTGACATAAGAAGGGTTTGTTTCCAACAAACGTGACAATACAGTCAACCTTGTGACCAAGCGCTATTGCCTTTAAGTACGCTAAGCAGGATTCTTTGCCGCCGCTCCATAGAACAGCCACTTTCATGGTCCAACGCCAAAGAAAAAGAGTGAAAAACTACAATAAAACACCTTGCTATTAATAGCGTTTTAACTAAGAACCTTGCCATGTAGTGTAGTTCCAAAGCAATTTATCACCGTTAATCAGTATTTGCTTGTCTGCTGCTATTTCACCCCACTTTCCGTTTATCCAGTACTGCCATCCCACGCCTGCTCCTGGCCAATTGTTGAACACTCCGTTTACACCGGTTACCAAAGTTCCAAGGCCAGCATGGTATTCTGGTGTCACATTCGCTACTGCTCTTAACGCGTCAAGTGCGGTGGCGTTGCGGAATAAATATACATCTTCAAAGGTTGTTGTCGTGCCGTTGCCGTAATAGTCAATTGAGACTGATACGTGAACTGGGACTATTTTGAGCCTTTCGAACAAATCCGTATATAAATAGTAATAGTATCCTGTCGTAAAACTGGTTGCAATCGCCCAACAAAACACAACGATGGTGGCTGTAGCCCATTTATTTTGTAGAAAGGCCAATTGTTTTAGCACTCCACATTTTTCTTATGACTGGTAACAATGGGACTGAAGCAAATCCGAAAATGGCGGCGTTACTAATCTCATGCACGATATGGAAGGGCGTTCCATAAATTATCGCAACGAAAACTGGCATGTCGGAAACTAATGCGAAAACGCTACTTAAAACCAAATCGTAGGCTAAGGTTGAAAGAAATCCTACAGCGGAAAAAAATGCTTGAAATTGTAGCCGCTGCTCGCGGAAACCAGTTTTGACAAAACTTCTCCCTAGAAAACCGCCAACCACTCCATAAATTGATTCCATAGTTATGGTTGCAAGCCAGATTTGCGGAACAAAACCTAAAGGATTTAACGCACCGTATATAGTCCACGGGAGAAATCCTATTAACGCTCCGATAAGTGGTCCAAAGCAAAAACCACCGACGAAAACTATGAAATCCATAACTTTTACTTGGTAGACGCCGATTAGGGCGTAGTTTGTTGCAACGCAAAGGGCGACAAGGGTGACTACAATAGCTACTTCGGTGGTTTTCAAGGCAATCGAATATTGGTTGGATTATCCATCCTATAAATTTTTCGGCAAAACCGTAATTCAAACTTTTTCTTTTGGAACAAAACTATAGGCTACGTTATTGAAGAGTGAGAAGAAGAACTTAACGATTCCAAAAACGGTTTCTTTCCTTCTCTACGGTTTAGCCAGAGACAAAGAAAAATGTATTAATCACGTACACCTTTCTCACTCTTTATCGGATGTTAAGAGTGTGGTCTGTAATGTTTAAGCCTGAAGGAGTTATGCCAGCCCTAGTAACTCCATTCACAAAGAAGAGAGAGGAACTAAACGAAGAAAGTCTGCGGCGTCTCGTAAACAGCTGTATAGAACAAGGGGTCAGCGGTGTTGTTCCATGCGGCACAACAGGCGAGTTTGTGAACCTCACGGTAGATGAGAAGAAAAAAGTGATTGATGTTGTTGTTGACGAGGTGAATGGAAAAGTAGCGGTTGTTGCAGGCACCGGAGCAAGCGGGACGGATGAGGCTTTAGAAATGACAAAGTACGCAAAGAACGCTGGAGCAGATGCAACTTTAATTGTCACCCCGTTTTACTTAAAACCAACCGACCGAGGGATATACCAGCATTTCCACACCATTGCAACCGAAGTGGACATCCCAATAATTCTCTATAACATCCCCCAATGCACTGGAGTTCAGTTAAGTTGGCAAATGGTTGAAGACCTAGCGGACACCCCGAACATTGTTGGTTTAAAAGACAGCAGCGGAGAACTGAAGTACATCCTAGCCGTTTTAGAGAAAGTGCGAGAAAAAATCAACGTTATGTGCGGCTACGACGAAGTTGTTCTACCAGCCTTAGCAGCAGGCGCCTCAGGAGCCATCTTAGCAAGCGCCAACGTCATCCCAAACATATGGGTGGAAATATACAAAGCTGTTCAAAACAGTGAACTCGAAAAAGCCCGCAAACTACAATTTAAGGTTCAGAAGATGGCTCGTATCATTGCAAGGAGCGGCGTTGTCGGAGCTAAAGAGGCTTTGAACATGATGGGAATGAAAGTTGGACCGGTGAGGAAGCCGCTGAGTGTGGGTGGAGAGCTAACTTATGAAGCTCGGGAGGAACTTCGTTTGGAACTCGAAAAAGTCGGAAAGATTGTTCCTAAAGTCATCAAATTTGAGATTGAAGAAAAAATTTTGGAAGAACGGTTCACCGCAATAGGCGTCACACCTAAAGTTATAAAAGGTTTTCACCTGCGTGTGGGCGAGGCTCTAGCCGGGAAGGAAGCCGAAGTGGCCCACATCGATTTGATGATTGGCAGAAAAAACGGACCGGTTGGTGAAGCATACGCGAAGGCGAAGGCTGCACCCACGACTGGACACGAGCCTTTAGTTGCTATTCTGGAGCCAAACTTAACGGTTAAGCCAGTGACCTTACTGGTTCCAACAGTTACAATTAGGAGCATGAGACAAGCAAGCATGGTTTACGGTCCCGCTCAAGCAGGCGTGGCTAAAGCCGTTGCTGACAGCCTCGCAGATGGAATTATTCCAAAGGAAGCAACGGACGATTTAGTTATCATTGCGAACGTTTTTGTTCACCCCAGCGCAGTGAATCGGCATCGCGTGTTCATCAACAATTACAAGGCTATGAGACACGCCATTAGAAGAGCGATGGAAAGTCGACCAACAACCGACGAAATCGTTGAGAACAAAGATAGGTCAAAACATCCATTCAAATATACGCCGTGATCTCCACCAGAAAAGGACTACTGGTTAATTCTTCCTTCTGTTCACCATAAATTTATTCGCTTGGCGGAAACGTTTCTGTAAACGCCATAGTTTCTGTGGTCGGGCGGGCCGGATTTGAACCGGCGACAGTCCGGTTTCTGCAATTTGTACGCTTGGTATGTTGAGATATGTCTACCTAAACTGGTAGGCGTCTACAGCGTCTCCGTCAACCATTACGCACGCGCGTTTGGTTGGCTCGGAAGCTCTACCAAGCTGAGCTACCGCCCGCTCAACCATAATCTACACATGAAATCTTATGATTTATGCATTTCGCATAAAACTTCAAAACGTTTAATAATAAAACTTCTCCCTCAAAAACGTAGGGGCCGGTAGTTCAGCTGGTATGAACGCCGCCTTCGCGTGTACAAGGAACCGAAAGAGGCGGAGGACGCGGGTTCAAATCCCGCCCGGTCCACTTTATATCATTACTTTTATGAAACAGGAACGCTGCGTATTTTACTGAGAATTGGAAAACGTTTCTTAGTGTTTCTTTTTTCTTTTTGTAAGTTTAATTTGGAGAAGGCTGAGAAAAGCTGGATTTTCACGTTGCTTTCTCAGATTTTTCTGAATATTTTTCGAAGTACGTGTATGTGTGCGGGACTTCAGCTTGAAAGGTGTAGCTTGAAATGGTTAAACGTTTCTAACCAAGTCTTTATAGCTCAGCACGTTTACTCTGTACAAGTTCTTTATTTGTTGCTTATTATCTAATATCAACGTGTCTTCTGTAGCTACATCCTCATTTGATGTTACTGCTGTAGCAACTGTTACGCAGTTTATGTAGTCTTTAATTTTCTTTCTAAGTTTGAAGCTTGTTTTAGTTATCTCAGGTTTATGGAAAGGTTCAACTTTAAATGTTGCGAGTATGGTCTCAACCGCTTCAGTTACGAATTTAGCAGGTACCCTCATCTTCGTAGACTTAGCTTGAAGTTCGAAAGTTGATGTTAGGTTCACGGTTAGATTGTCAAGTTTTAGGTCTGTTTTTCCTTCCACTATAGCTTTCAGCAGGTCTGTATCAACATGTATTCGTGTGAGAGAGAGAAGATATGTGGTGTCTACAATCACGACTCCAGCCTCTCAGAGAGTCCCCTGCGAAACTTCTCAAATTCTCCGGTGGACGTTTTCGCGATCTTCCCGGAGTATATGAGACGAAGAATATCCCTTTTACTTCTGAAAGACTCTTTTAGTAATTCGTTTAGAACTTTGGATATAGCTCTAACTGTGCCGTACCTCGTTAAACTTTCCTTGACCAGCTTCTTGTAGACCTCGTCTTCCAACAATACTGTTGTACGCTTAGACATACAAACACCTAAATGTGAAAATTTAAAAATGGTCAAACACGTATAATAACATTCGCTGTTGGTTATCTCACCGTCCGATCATGGTTCATTAAGCCTCCTCAACGATAAGACTTGTCCACCACAATGTTGTTCCTTAGTTTTGATGAGGGGTACCATAGTTGATGTTGTTGGCCTTCAAGTTTTCGAATCTCCAATTGTGTAGGAGTAAAAGGTCTGTTTTTAGAAAACTTAAAAATAAACATGCAGTTTATCTTGGTTGTGTGCCGAGGTAGCTCAGACTGGGAGAGCGCCCGGCTGAAGACCGGGTTGTCGGGAGTTCAAGTCTCCCCCTCGGCACCAATAAAGTTTGGAGAGAAATAATAACTATTTTAACTCATTGTATAGTGACAAGGTAGACTCCTATGAAGATCAGGAGTCCTCCTGCAAGAACGAAAAAGCTTACTTCTTCTCCAATAAACGCCACTGCGAACAGCACGGTAACTAATGGTTCTGCAAACAGGAATGAGCTAGTAACTGCAGCTCCAACTTGTTTCAGTACGTAAAACCAGATGTAGTATCCTATCATGGAACAAGTGACAGATAAGAAGAGAACTGCAAGCCAAGCAGTGAGGTTTATTTTGAATATTTGATGGAGAGAATTTTCAGCTAAAGAGAAAGGAAGCAGGAACAATCCACCT
>JAYEKF010000084.1:0-6819 GCA_034660895.1 Thermoproteota archaeon
TGACACGATAGAGGGGTAGGGGGTCCCCCCCTCCCCCCCATCTGTCTCTGTCTCCCCGCCTATGCCGCGGAGGAGTTCTAGATGACCCTGTTTGAAACGCCGGAAAGCCGGATCTTCAAGGACCCAAGTTGGCTTCAGCGCGTGGAAAAATTGTTCAAGGAACAAAAGGACGAATACATTGTTAGACGTGCAGTTTCAATCAAAGGGATGCTAGCTTTAGCCGCCGCTGGATTCACAAAATTCGATGAAGCAAACGGCGTACACCTCTACAGAAAACCCAAACCGTAGATTAAAAGTTTCAAATATTAAGGTGTTTCAGCAAATATCGTCTAGTTTCAGTTGAAACTGGACCATACTTTTGGATTCGTTTAACATAGCTGTTGAATATGTCTGCAGCCTTCTTATAGACTGGGAGGGGCACATAGCTGTATCGAACCCTCATGCTTTTGATTCTCCATTCAGTAAGGGCTGGTCTGATTTCCCTTATTCTCTGCTTTGTGAACTTAGCGTCAACATCCTGTTGCCCCTCAATTATCACGACTCCGTCGGCGCCTAAGGCGAAGGCGTAAAGCAAGTGCTTTAAGCATAATATAGCTGTGGAGGGAAGCCTTACAATTCTTATGTTTGTGGGATAGTTAATTCTGTCAAGCCCTAAAAAGTCCAAACCCGTGTACCCTACCGTCTTGTCCACGAAAACCACAACTCTCACCTCATCCGGCTGTTTGCCGTAGAGCACACCTCTCAGCGTAGCGATAATTTGCTTTTCCGTTGTGTTCTTGAAGTCTATGGCTTCTCTTGGGCAGACGGGTACGCAGGCACCGCAACCAGCGCATAGGAATGGGTCAACCCTAGCTTTTCCACCCTCCAAAGTTATAGCGTTAAACGGGCAGATTTTAATGCAAACACCACATCCATCGCAGAGCTCTGGCTTAACAAAGGCTTTTTCAGGGCTTGTGGTCACATAATCTTCTTTAAGAAATTCAGCTGTCTTTGCAGCTGCTCCTAACGCGTCGGAAACTGTGTCACGGACGTCTTTTGGGCCTAAGGCGCATCCACATGCGAATACGCCAGTTTTCAGCGAATCTACCGGGTCAAGTTTCGGATGTTTCTCTTGGATGAATCCGTCTTCGCCTAAAGGAAGATTCATCTTGTTAGCCAGTTTCTCAAGCCCAGAAGGTGGAACCATCGCGGTGGCTAAAGCCACCATATCGAATTCCTCCTCTGTCACATTGCCGGTAAGCGTGTCTTCAGCCACAACCACAAGTTTGCCGTTTTTTTTCTTCCAAACTTCACCTACTTTTCCCCTAACAAAGAAGACTCCAGCCTCTTGGGCACGCCAGTAAAGCTCCTCGTATCCTCGGCCGGCAGCTCTTATGTCGGTGTAGTAAACCCACACGTCGATTCCAAGCATTTTTTTGAGCATAAAAGACTGTTTTAACGAGTACATGCAGCATATACGGCTACAATAAGGAATGTAGTTTTTGTCTCTGGATCCTGCGCATAGGACAATTGCAATTTTTTGAACTCTACCACCGTCAGCCTTCTGCACACTTCCCCCCGTTGGCCCAGAGGCTGAAGTTAGTCTCTCTAGATCCATCATCGTAATCACATCAGGGTAGTTGCCGTACCCATAGTTCTTCAGTTGTTCAGCATCGTAAAGCTCATAGCCGGTAGCCATAATTATACTCCCAACTTTGAGTTCACGGGTTTCTCCCTTATCCTCCAAGTTTATGGCCTTGCTTGGGCATTTTTCCTCGCACTTTCCACATTTCGTGCACAAGTCAAAGTCGATTGTGTACGCGTAGGGAACCGCCTGAGGGAACTGTATGTACGCAGCCTTTCTCATAGAACGCCCCTCATCAAACTCGTCGGGACAAGTAACTGGGCACACCCTCGCGCAAACGCCGCATCCTCTACATTTTTCAACGTCTACCCCTCTAGGCTTCATGAAAACCTCAACTGTGTAGTTGCCAGGCCGTCCACGGATATCCTGAATTTCAGCGTAAGTGAGCAAGTTTACGTTTTCATGTCTCCCAACCTCCGCCATTCTAGGCGTCAATATGCATTGGGCGCAATCAAGAGTTGGAAAAACTTTTGTAAGCTTCGCCATGTGCCCTCCAACGCTTGGGTTTCTGTCTAACAAATAAACCTTGTAGCCTAAGTTTCCCAGCTCAAGGGAAGCCATCATTCCAGCGATGCCTCCGCCGACTATAAGCACATCCCTTGAGCACTTCTCACTTATTTGCTCTAAAGGTTCAAGCTCGAAGCTCCTTTCGTAGCCGCCTCTAATCAAGCTTACCGCCTCTTTTGTGGCTTCCAGAGAGGTGTGTGGACCATGAACCCAAGAGCATTGCTCCCTTATGTTCACAAATTCCAACAAATACGGGTTTAGCCCACTACGCTCTAGCACACTTTGAAAAGTGGAAAGATGCATTCGAGGAGTGCAACTAGCAACGATAACCCTGTTTAATTTATTCCTTTTTATGGCGTTAACTATCATATCTTGGCCTGGTCTTGAACACATGTACTCATGCTTTTTTGCAACAACAACTCCTTCCCAGTTTTTAACTGTGTTAACAACAGCCTTTACGTCCACAACGTCACCTATGTTTCCGCCGCACTCGCAGACAAAAATACCAATTTTCAGCGGCTCGCTCTCCATAAACTCAATCTCCAACTTACATCATTTATTCTGATGGATACTAGGGAAAAGGCTTAAAGACCTTACGTTTTCTTTATGACGTAACAAAAATGAACGCGCAAGAACTTGTTCAAAAATACACTTTGCTTGAATGTATCCAATGCGGCGTATGCACAGGAAGCTGCCCAGTTTCCAAAAAAAGCCTCAACATCAGGAAAGAACTGCGTGAAATCGCTTTATCTAGCAAGATAATTATCCCTCCAGAAAATGAATTATGGAGTTGCACAACCTGTTCGACATGTAAAATACGCTGCCCCAAAGAGTTAAACCCCGTAGAAGTTCTAATCGACATTCGCAGCGTTGTTGTAGAAGAAGGACAAATCGCCCCCACCATCCGAGATGCGTTGGAGAGCGTGTTCAAAAATGGAAACCCATGGGGTAGAATCAGAAGCAAAAGGTCGGATTGGGCGCAGGGCTTAAAAATTAAGCATATTTCGGAGGGTGCGGAGCTACTTTACTTCGTTGGGTGTACCCCATCCTACGACCCACGTGTTCAAGAGGTGGCAAGAGCGCTGGTTACATGTTTTGACAAAGCTGGCGTCGATTTTGGGACGCTTGGAAACGAGGAAAGTTGCTGCGGAAACGAGGTTTACGGGATGGGAGAAAAAGGATTATTCGAGTTTCTGGTTGAGGAAAACCTGAAAACCTTCAATAAATACAACGTAAAACAGATGGCAACCATATCTCCACACTGCTACCACGCGTTTAAAAACAGGTACGGACAAACCAACTTTGAAGTTCAACATTACACGCAACATTTGGCGAAGCTTATTGACGAAGAAAAAATCAAATTTTCAAGAGAACTGGACAAGACAGTTACTTACCAAGACCCATGCTTCTTAGGCAAACAAAACGGCGTCTACGACGACCCTAGAAAAATCCTCGAAAGCATTCCAGGCGTAAAATTCATAGAGATGGATAGGTCAAGAGAGAGAAGCCTCTGCTGCGAAGGTGGAGGAGGAAGAATGTGGATTGATGTTCCAGGGGAGCGCCTATCGGAAATACGTGTTAAAGATGCTGTTGAGAGCGGGGCGGAAATCTTAGCCACAGCCTGCCCTTTCTGCCTTTTAACCTTAGAAGACGCGGTTAAAACCGCGGGGTTTGAGGGCTCAATTCAAGTTAAAGACATTGCAGAGCTAGTTTCAGAAACCATTTAAAGAATAAGAGTACAAACTTCTACGTTTTATTTTTTTTAACTTTTGCGTGCAGCTTGATTTAGGCGGTTGACGCTGCAAAAACACTACAATTCATTGGTTGAAAAACGCTTATGCAAAAATAAAGCAAGTTAAGCGTTCATAAGAAGCATGACAGGCTTCAGCAAATCCTTGAATTTCATGCAAAATGTCGGGGAAAACCCAGCGGACCCCCATTCACATCGCTTTGAAAAAGCTACAGCCTCTCCCAGCATTTCTGGAATTCGATAGCCATGTTTGTAAAGGAGAGATCAATAACGGAAGCCATGTCGTAGTAACCGCCGGAAACTCTTGAATGATACATTCAGCTCTCTTCCAAACAAGCGTTCAACGCCAATTGACAAAAAGTTTTGTAGCTGCACTGTAAATTACGAAGCGGAGCTCTTAGATAGGAACACCTTAGCGTATACACATTGATCGGGGGAAATTTTCATTTCCTCACCGTTCACTTTTCCCATAAAAGAAACAGGCGCCCCTTTAATAAGAACGAAAGGAACCCCCTCGTCTCCCTCCCCCATTATTAGATGAGCCGCAGAAGCCAAATCATCCGCTACTGCATGTTGGGTGATCAGTAAACGCTTTTTGAAGAGGTCTTTATCACCTCTGCAGTCCTTTACGGGTTTAAAGCCGGCAACTCCCAAAGCCAATCCAACCGTGCCCATCCTAAGAGGAGTTACAGTGCTATCCACAATTAAAACACCCACATCTTTACCGTTTCGCCGTCTAATCTCTTTTCGAATTTTTTCTGCGGAGCCGTTCGGGTTTGACGGCCATGAAGCTGCGAAGCCGATTGGAGCATTCTTGTGGTCAACACCTGCGTTCACTGTGAAAACATTATTTTTCAAGGTGAGTAGAGCTTTTTCAACGCCTCCGTAAACTTTGTCAGCTTCCCTCAGCACAACTTCGACAAACTTCGGTGTCAACAAGAATTTTCCCGCAAGCCTCTTCGCCTTGTCAGATGGTTTGACATCTTTCAATTTGACCAAGCGGCCTTCGGCTGACGCCACAGCTTTTGATGACACAGCTAAGACATCCTTGTTCCCCAGTTTTAAACCAGCCTTTTGGACGGCTTGAAGAAGAGTGGCAACCAAGTCGTCTTTCGGTTTTATTAGCGGGCTTTTAATTGCGAAAATTTGCATTTGCATTCCCCAATGTAAGAATTAAATGCCGTCTGCTTTTACGGTTTACGACATTTATTACGAAACTGGCCAGCCTCCATGTCTAACTGGAATCAAAACCAGCTCGTCGCCGTGCTTAACCTGAGTTTCTAACCCGTTTAGAACGGTTATTTCCTTCCCGTTGACGAGGATAAGCGAGTTTGGACGTGGATCGTTAAGTTCCACATCAATCAAAGCAAGTTTAAATTGATGCGATGAAACTTCAACAAGTTTGTCAACAACCTTTCGTACAGTGCTTGGTTCCTCCAGTTCCATGAGAACAGTCTTTTTCCCAGAAAGACTTTGAAAAACGCCGAGCAACCTTACTTTTATTTTTATAGCCAAACTTTTTTCAACCCGCTACAACACTACAATTACTGACACATCGTTAACGTTTGTTCCCGTTGGTCCCGTAAAAACTAAGTCATCCAACTTCGAGAAGAAAGTGTAAGAATTGTTATCTGCGAGAATTTTTTTTGCGTCCAACCCAAACTCTTGAGAACGCACAATCGTGCTTCCATCAGCTAAAGCGCCGGCAGCATCAGTTGGTCCATCTACGCCATCCGTGCTTATCGGGCAGACAACTACACCGTCCATCCGACTTATCTTCAACGCAGCTGCCAAAGCAATCTCTTGATTTCGGCCACCCACTCCCTTGCCGGTGACGGTCACTGTGGTTTCTCCGCCAGCTACTAATCCAGCGGGTTTAGCAACTGGTTTTCCCGACAACGAAATCTCTCTGGCCATGGCAGCAAAAAATGTCCCAGCGTGTCGCGCCTCACCTTCTAGACATGAAGTGAGAAGTAACGTGTTGACGCCCGCGCTGTGAAGGCTGTTGTAAGCAGCTAGGCTCGCTGAACGATTGTTTCCCACAATAACGTTGTGAACCTTCATGAAAACTTTGTCACCAATTTTGGGAGTTTCTGGAATGTGTCCTTTTCTGCCTCGGATCAAAACTTTTTTCACGGGTTCGGGGCTTTCATCCCACAGTTGATACCTCTTTAAAACCTCAATGGCGTCTTTAAAAGTAGTGGAGTCCGGAACAGTTGGTCCAGAAGCTATAGCGTCTAATGGGTCGCCCACCACATCGGATAGAATCAAGTTTATCACCGTAGCTGGACACGCCTTTTTCGCCAGCCACCCACCCTTAAAACGGGAGATATGTTTGCGCACTGCGTTAATCTCATTAATTGTAGCCCCGGACTTCAGCAGCCGATCGGTCACCACTACTTTATCTTGGAGAGAAATTCCCTCACAGGGCAAAGGCATCAAACTTGAACCCCCGCCAGATATCAAACAAACAACCAAATCGTTCTCGCCAGCCTCGCTAGCCAGAGACAACATGCGCTTTGCACCTTTTACGCCCGCTTCATCCGGAACTGGATGGCTTGCCGGTTGAAGTTTAATTCGTCTAGTATGGTACCGGTTGCTGCGAGGAACATTCAACATTCCAGTTGTAACGCGGTCGCCTAAAATCTCTTCTAGGGCTTCAGCCATCGAACCGCTGGCTTTACCGCCTCCAACCACGTAGACATTCCTAAACTTTTTCAAGTCAAACGAGTATCCGTTAACTCGGAACACGTTCCCCTTCAAAGAAACTTTTGACTTGAATATGTCTCTAGGGTTAACAGCCGCTAAAGCCGCTTCCAGAGCGTTCAAAGCTAAGCTTCTAGCTTTCCGGTATAAGGGCGATTCAGCGTTGTTCAATAACACTTCCTTATTTTTAATCCTCATTTTTTAACCCCTTAAAGGAGTTGGCTTTAGCTGT
>JAYEKF010000085.1:0-3489 GCA_034660895.1 Thermoproteota archaeon
TGAAATCCGACTTTTCAGTAAGCTCAAGTGCTGAAAAAATACCGGCGGGGCCAGCTCCTACAATAATTACGTCGTATTTCAACAGGGTTCCTCCAAAGACCCAAAGTTACATCTAAGAACTACCATATATCTTTAGCGAAATCTTAATCGTGGCTACAAGTAAAAGATGTGAAAAGGAAGGGAACATAGTACGTCCAGTAGGAAACTTTTCTAACTATTTGAACTGTACGGGACTGCAAGATATTTTCAATCTTTGATGGCTTCCAGTAGGCTCATTACATTCCAGAGTTTCACTCGTGTGTAAGGCGGCATGTTCGGATCTTGCAAAATCTCATCCAACGTGGATATAGCGTTGGCAGCTCTCACCGCTGGTGTATGTTCAGCGGTTTTAAGAGTGTTTATTGAGTTTTTTGCAGCTCTTCTTATGTTGCGCGGTGTTGTGGTGTCCTCGGAAATCTGCCCGAGAATATTCAATGCTTGTTCCACTCGTTCCTCATATTCTTTCAACTTCTTTTTACGTACCATACGTGGCTTCCCCCAGCTTTTTGAGTGAACTGAATTATTCTTTGTTTTATGCAACAAATGAATTTATACACTTTGTGGAAATGTTTAAAGAGGAAACAAGTATTAATGAACAGCCATCATTTGTTTATTATGCACCCTTATGTTGTTTACGGTGTTAGACTTTGAAGGAAAAATCGAAAAGCGTCAAAAACATGGCTGACTTACTTCGGCAAGGCGCCACTCTCACTGAACTCGCTTGCCCCGTATGTGCTTCGCCGTTATTCAAACTAAAAGATGGAAAACTCTGGTGTGCACAGTGCAAAAAACGTGTTGTAGTTGTTAAGGAGGGGGAACCCCCAACCGAAACGATGACCCAAATGGCTCTTTCCACCTTAGAATCCACCATACTCACTAAGGTACAGGAAGTTGAAGAGAAAATCAAAACTGAAACGGATACGGAAAAACTGCAGAACCTAAGCTCCATTTTATCTACGTTGCTTGCGAATCTGGAAAAAATTAGAAAGATAAAAAGAACGTAGCCAAGATCATTTTTTCAAAAATTCAAGAACAATATTCAGAATGTTTTTCTCAACTTCCCGTTTAGGTCGGTTTCCTTCAACGTACACCAGTTCGCCTCCTTGCACCAGTTTCATGTAAACTTCTCGAACTTTTCGCTGAGTTTCCAAACTTTCCATCACCGACAGCTTCTTCCATCTCATTCTCTGTATCACAACTCCCGGCGGAACATCTATGTAGATAGCTAAATCCGGCGATATGGCATGTTTATTAATTTCTCGAATCCACTGTAAATCCAGTCCAGCAGCACCTTGATACGCCAAAGACGAATGCAAATATCTGTCGGAAACCACAATCTTTCCCTCCTTCAACGCTGGTTTAATCTCTCGTTCCACGTGATTAACACGGTCCACCGCAAACAGTAACGCTTCTACAACGCTTGGCACACGCTTTTTCCCTCTGAGAATTTGCGTTTTTATCATTTTTCCAATTTCGTCTCTGGTTGGCTCAGTGGTGTAGATGGCGTCCAACCCTCTGTTTTTCAAGTTTTTCACAAGCCGATGTGCATGTGTGGTTTTTCCACTAGCGTCTATACCCTCAACACAGATAAATGCACCCTGTTTTTTCATCCGGTAAACCCCGTTCAAGTGAGATTATTTGTTGTAAATCGGTTGTTTAAATAATATATGTAACCTATCTGGAATAGAAAGGGGAAAACTATGCGACAACAGTACTGGGGGGAAATTAAAGACCCCTTGTACGGGTACGTTTACATCACCGAAGCTGAGAAGGAAGTAATTGACTCCTACCCGATGCAAAGGCTTCACCGACTACGGCAGCTCGCCGGCGCTGAATTTGTGTATCCCGGAGCGAATCACACCAGATTTGAGCATTCGGTGGGCGTCATGTATCTCGCCCGTAGATTAACTGAAAACTCTAATATTTCACAATACTTGTCGGAAGACGAGGCTCAGATAATTCGAATCGCCGCCTTGCTCCACGATGTGGGACACGGTCCGTTCTCACACATCTATGAGCATTTACTTGTGAAATTCCTTAACAAAACACATGAACATATGACCCTTTGGATTATTCAACAATCAGAGTTAAGCGACCTGCTTAACAGTTTGGGATACGACCCGAGAGTTATTGGGAAACTCGCTGTTGGAACGTTAAAAAAACCGGGTAAAGCTTTCATGGACCAGATTATTCAAAGCGCAGTGGACGTGGACAAACTTGACTTCGTTGTTCGAGACACGTACCACACAGGCGCGGAATACGGATACGTCGATGTCTTCCGTCTAATTCACATGTTAGATGTACTAGATGAGAACCTCGCTGTGAACGTAGGAGCTCTCTCAGCTTTAGAATCGTTTATACTCGCCCGCATCGAATCTTTCAAAAGCATCTACTTCCACCGAGTTGGACGGGCGGCTCAAATCATGCTTGTTATGGCTATGGAAAAAGCCAAGGATGAACTCGGCTTATTGGATTTCCAAACCGCAAAAGAATATCTTAGCATGAACGACTACACCGTGTGGACCATGCTGAAAAAATGCGAAAAATCCCGTGAAATAATAGAAAACTTGGAGAGACGTAGACTGCTGAAGTGCGCCTACACCCAAACTTTCTACGTAAAAGACAAAACAGTTTCCAAAATCTTCGGTGTGGAGGAAATCCGGAATCAAATGAGAAATAAAATCGCGCAAGAAGCAGGAGTTAATCCGGAGTCAGTTGTCATTGACGTGCCAACCCTTCCATCCGTACCCTATCGACACTCAGTTTTGTTAGAACCTATGGAGATCCCCGTATTCTACAAAACGCGAGACGGAAAGAAAATTCCCAAACGCCTCAGCGAAATCTCCGGAATCTTCGATGTACTCAAAGGTTTCATCAACATCTTACGGGTGTACACGGAAGAAGAATACCGTGAGAAAGTGGAAAAAGCTGCGTTTAAACTACTCGGGGAAATCCCCTCATCCGCAAAAATCTCTTTTTAGGCAGGTGAGAAAGAAAGATTTGAAAGTAAAAGAACTGAAAGGAAGAGCGATTGTACCAGGAAACTGCAGGGGGCGAGCGCTGGTTTCCACGCAACCCCTCAGCTTCCTCGGCGACGTAAACCCTAACTTGGGAACAATCATCAAGAAGAAACATGATCTATATGGAAAAGAAATTAAGGGGCAAGTTCTCTGCTTCCCCTACGGCCACGGCTCCACCGTCGGCAGCTACGTACTGTATTCCCTAGCGAGAAAGGGAGTAGAGCCGAAGGCGATTGTGAATCAAAAAGCGGACCCCGTGGTTGTGGTTGGCGCCATAATAGCGGAGATACCCATGATTGACCAAATTGACGTTCAGCAGATTAAAACAGGCGACGAAGTTGAAGTGGACGGCGGCGTAGGAATAGTGAGAATTTTGAGAAGGAAATAAGCTGTGTATTTAACTCCGGAAGAAGAAAAAGTCTACGATGGC
>JAYEKF010000085.1:3589-6803 GCA_034660895.1 Thermoproteota archaeon
AATTGACGTTCAGCAGATTAAAACAGGCGACGAAGTTGAAGTGGACGGCGGCGTAGGAATAGTGAGAATTTTGAGAAGGAAATAAGCTGTGTATTTAACTCCGGAAGAAGAAAAAGTCTACGATGGCGAACAAGGCTGGGCACGTCAAGTTTGCATGAAAATTCTTGTACGCCTAGGAGACTTATACGGCGCCACCCGTTTGATACCTGTGAAGTCTGCACATATATCCGGCGTTTCCTACAAAACGTTGGGTGACGCTCCCATCGATTTTCTTGAGGACCTAGTTAAAGCGGGTGGAAAGGCTCAGGTTCCTGCAACACTTAACCCTTCAAGCTTTGACCCAGACTACCTGATTAAACGGTTCTCCCTAGAGCGTCAAGAAAAGCAACAATACATCCTCGCACTCTACAAAAAAATGGGTGTGAAGCCAGTTCTCACCTGCACACCCTACTATCTGGATGAGCCACACCCCGGTTGGCATTTAGCTTGGTCGGAGTCCTCCGCTACTGTGTACGCAAACTCGGTTCTAGGCGCCAAGACTAACCGTGAGGGAGGTCCAAGTGCTCTTGCCGCCGCCTTAATTGGGAAGACACCAGACTATGGTTTACATCAAATCAAAAACCGTCAGCCAAACGTGCTTGTCAAGGTTGAAACCCCAGTCACAAACGAAGCAGAATTTGGAGCTTTAGGAATCTACATGGGAAAGTTGTTAGAAGACAAAATTCCTGTGTTCGAGGGGTTATCCAACTGCAACAATGAAGACTTGAAACAGTTAGGAGCGGGATTGGCGTCTAGCGGAATGGTCAGCCTATTTTATTATCAGAAACCTGCCGAAACAGTGGAACTTGACAAGATTTCTGTTGAAAGGAAAGCCATTAAAAATACGATTGAAAACTTATCCACCGCTTCACCCTCTAAAACACCAGACTTAATTTTTATCGGATGCCCCCATTGTTCTTTTAATGAATTAAAAAACGTGGCTACGGCCATTAAAGGCAGAAAAGTGAAAGATAAAACCGAATTATGGGTTTGCACTTCACAGCGTATTAAAGAAAAAGCTTGGAAACACGTTAACCAAATTGAGAAATCAGGCGGACACGTGCTGTGTGACACCTGCGCTGTTGTAACTTGGGTGAAACAGCTTGGAATAAATAGTATAGTAACAAACTCCGCCAAAACAGCACATTATACACCGACATTAAACAAAGTGGATGTAACGCTGACTCCATTAAGCCAATGTATCGAGTTTGCATGCGACTGTTAAACCTTCAATCATAACGTTTCGCACTAGAAAACTTTATTCCAAAGAACTAAATACTTGCATAATGCTCCGGCTAAATGCTCCGGTAGAAGAAGCTGTTTAGCTGTCTGCCGAGTATAGTCAGGTTAAACACCTCTATGTGGGCTAAGTATTCCGGCCTTTCGAGCCGAAGACCCGGGTTCGAATCCCGGCCGGAGCACCAACTTATTTCGTGTTTTCCTGCCTGTTTTGTGGCTATCTTTAGGAGAGGGCTTCAACCAGCGGGGCTTTGAACCTTTAGCTTTGTCTTTAGCCGTAGGTTTTCAAGATAATCATCTTTACGTTCAGATTTAAGAATACAGTTGAAAAGCATGAAATGCTTTTATCCGGAAATGACAATTTTTAATAGTATCCGTGATGCCATGTAGGTGAGTTAGAGATAGGAAAGCGGCCTAGCCTGGTTTGGGATATCTTGGGTTTTCTGGTGCTTTTAAGTGGAGTGGTTCCAAGAAATGTTGTTACAATAGTCGTTGGAACAGCTATGGCATTTGAGGCTACGTCAGCCTTTCTTACTTCCTACGTTAAGAGTGAACATAGAGTAAAAAAGGTTTTAGAGGTAATCTTTATGCTCTTAACATTCGGTGTTGTCATCTACGGATACACCGTAACCAGAAGCTTAATTCTTGGAGCTATTACGTTATTTATTGTTGCCATGATCCTTATCGCTTTTGTAGTATCATGGCTTCTGCCTAGAATCTGTAGCAAATCTACATAACTAAAGGCGAGGAGGAGTATAAAAATGGGAGGATGGTGGAAGAAGAAAGGGTATTGGGCAGCTTGTTTTCTATTTGGATTTCTAGGCATGCTGGTGGTTCTCGTTGTTGGTTCTTTTCTTTTTCCCGAAGCCCCACTAGTCAGATCTCTCTTTTCTATAATAACTGTGTGCTTCGGCATTTTGTTGGGAGCCTACATCACATCCCGAGTTTGGAAAAGAAAGTTTGAGACACGCACTTTACGTATGGCTTATGTCGCGGGCGGTGTAGTTCTAGGGATGTTCGCCTGGTCTTTCATCGTCATCCCCTTAGCCCTCGTTTTCGACATTCCTGGCGAAGGCGCAATTGTAATTTTGTTACTATTCGTTCTAATGGTGATTGGTGCCATGATTGTGGACGCTATTGGAAAGCGCAGAGATTATCGACCATTCATGAAAGGAGGAGGAAACATTTAAGCCGCGCGCGGACACGGTTTCTCAAAGAAGGTAACACGGAATAT
Source organism: Thermoproteota archaeon (assembly GCA_034660895.1). GTDB lineage: Archaea > Thermoproteota > Bathyarchaeia > Bathyarchaeales > JAYEKF01 > JAYEKF01. Next base: position 6,102 of record JAYEKF010000085.1, read on the forward strand.
TGTAAGCTTCTATGAGGAAAAACTGAGGGCTTAAACCGAGATATACGAACACGCGTGTCTCCAAAAAGAAGCTACATTAACTCATTAAGTAAATCCAGACAACTCTACCGCTTTCCGGGCCTAAATGATTTTATGCTTGCACGTGTAGGGAAAAGCAGGACCGTTCTGCCAAACTAGAAGAAAAACTTAAACCCCGATAAGTTAAACCGAGATTTAAAGCTAGGTCGGAGCACCAATTCATTATTAAGAGGAAAAATTTGGGTTATTTTTTGCATTCTTCACCTTTTGATCTCCTTATTGCTTCTTTTAACGCGTTTTCAGCTACTTTTGAGAGTTTAAGCCTAAAAGTTCGGTGGAAAACTCGCTAAGTTGCCTAGCATACGCTTTAATATTACTCTCTTAAGTTTTCAATCCTAGAGCACAAATAGAAGGGATAAAAAAGATACGTTACAAAAAATTTTGTAATGGTTAAGACGCCTCAATTTGAGTAGATCGGTAAAGGCGACCTCTGTGAAGAGAAAAAAAACCTTCATCTATGGAAGCCACACCTGAAGTGGCTGAATTCATATCGAAACTCAAGAAGAGAAGCTATCTTGACAAAATTGTTAGCAAAGCTAAGGAAACGCTGTGGGAAAATATGTTTGCTGGAGAGCTTGTTGAGAAGAAAAAAATTCTGAGATATTACATTAGAAAGCACCAAAT
>JAYEKF010000086.1:0-6775 GCA_034660895.1 Thermoproteota archaeon
TTTAGCTTTTCCTTTTTCGCCAGTTTTTTCAGCGCTTGACTTGTCCCAGTAGCATATTGAATTGCTTTTTTACGTTTGTTTACAATGAAAGAGGGAAATCCAATGTTTTTAGCCACCTGTCTGAGTATGTGTTTTCGAAGGGAGTCGCTGGGTGATTTGACTTTCAAGTTTACGGGTAAGCTTAACCCGAAATTTACGACATCCCAGTCTGCAAAGGGAAGGTGTAACTTCACTTTATGATATGCGCAAACTTGTTCATCTCGTTGAAAGTTAACATTGTAGGATGCCACTACATCGTAGTAAATGGCTTTTTGCACTCCCTCTATGCCAGCTTTCGCGTGTTCTCTTAAATATTTATGGTATCCCCCGAAGAGTTCATCGCTTCCTTGCCCCGCTAAGAGAACTTGAAATCCCAGTTTGGAAGCAAGTTCAGCGGACCAGTAGATTGGAATAGCTACGCTTGTCTTAATGAAATCCGGTTCCTCGATCAACCACAAAACTTTTGGGAGAACCTTTTCAACATCCTTCTCCGTGTAGAGTTGAAAATGAAACGGCAAATCTAAAACTTCCACGGCTTTTTTTGCATGTTGAAGTTCGTTGTGACCTTTTAGTCCAACCGAAATCAGATGAGGCTTAACGGTGCATTTTTTTGCTAAAACAGCAAGTAAACTGCTGTCTAATCCCCCTGAAAAAGCAACCGCCACCTCTTTCAGTTTTGAAACTCTTTCATACGTGGAGCGTAACAAAAGTTTTTGAAGATGCTCCGCTGATTTTTCCGCACTGGCCGATCTTAGTCTGAGCTGCTGAATAGTTTTGACTGGTTTAAATGAAAAACCACGTTTGGTTAGGGTTGCCAAATTTCCAGGGGGAAACGACCGCACGTCCGTTAAGTCAAGCTTCCACAAAGCTTTGCGTTCAGACGCTACAGCGCAGAAAACATTGTTTTCCCCATAATAAAGAGGGGTTGCTCCCACTGGGTCTCGCCCCACAAGAATTTTGTTCCGTTCGGTAACGGCGAAAACATATGAACCTTTCAATTCTCTGATGATTTGCTCGGCACCCCTTTCAGGATTCGATTTGAGCTTTTCTGCAATCACCTTTGCATCAAATTCTTTAACCGAAGGAAAAAGTTGCCCCTCAAACACGAAGGTGCAACCGTCGCTAGAAAACGGTTGAAGCGGCTCTTTTCGGGAGAAACGGAGAAAATTGTGACCTAAAACGATGTTTGAACGCACCTCTTTGATGTTTAGCTCGTCGAGGAAATCTCCAGTCACCACGTACGTTGGGGAACCAACTCCGTAGGCGTCTCCACCGCGGTGCCCCAGCTCTTTCAGCATGCTAACTGCGGCGCTGGCAGCGTTTTCTCCTTCCTTGTTTAGAATAGCAACTATAGCACCCATGTGCATTCTCCTTTAGAGAATAAGAGTGTAAGATTATTGTTAACGTTTTTGATAGCGTAACACCAAAACGCATTTAATTTTGGTTGCACAATTCATACAAGTCAGAAGATGTTGGAAACAAGTAAAATGAGGATTAGCAATGTGCCCTACGTTGTTTGGGTTATTCTTGTTTTGGTGTTAGTCTTTTCAGTTTTCACGTTGTCAAAAACAATGCCTTTACATGTAGGTACATCGCTAATTATTTTGTCAATTGCAGCACCGCTTATTTGCCATCAACTTCTCCGGCGAAAACCAGCTTTAGAGATTCGGAATATACGGCTATCTAAGGAGGAGTGGCATGGAAGCATCGGCTACAGAATCAAAGCTGAGGTTGTGTGCAAAGACCAGGAAGTGACAGATTTAACTCCTTCGGTTGATGTGAGAAACTATGGAGAACGCGTTCCGCTCGTAACCTTAACGTATAATAAAAGTGAGGGAAAAGAAGCGGTGTCTCCAGCGATTGTTAAATGGAGAAACGTAGCCCACGCTTGGAGCAAAACCATAAGGGAAAGAGACGCACAGAAAGGAAAATGGAAAGAGCTGCACAGGGGTGAGGAACTGCATCTTATTTTTCCTGACCCTGCGGGGGATGGATTTGCAATCGGCGATTCTTTATATTGGGAGAAACAATTTTTGAAATTGCAGCGCGGGGAGAAATATCAAGTAATCGTGGGGGTAAAGGGCGTAGATTCTAAAGGTAACTTGGTTGGGACAAGGAAGAAAACAGTAGTAACCCCGTAACACCAAGATTTTTTGTTTAAGATTTTTGATTTCTCGTCACGTTTCTATAGGAGTTTGCGAGTTTCATTTTTTCTTCGTGGCTTAACTGTTTGATCTCTCTTTCCATTCTCATCGCTTCACTGCGTGTGTCAAACTCTTCCACGTACACAAGCTTCTCGGGTTTACGCATCCTCGTATACAGCGCGCCCTTTCCTCGTTTGTGCTGTTTTACACGTGTTTCTACGTTTTTCGCATATCCGGTGTAATAGCTACCGTCTTCGCAACGGAGGATGTAAACGTAGTAGGCCATGAACCAAAACCAACAACATAGTTATGGAGCGTAGGAAGATAAATTTTTAATCCTCCTAAGAATAGTAGAGGTTTAATCTTTTTAACTTGTTGTATGTACTGTTGGTTGGAGGACAATCATCTTGCCTATTCTCCCTGTTGATACAGGCCGCTACGGAACGAAGGAGATGCGAAGCGTGTTCGAAGAAGAGAATCGTCTCCAACGAATGCTAAATGTAGAAGCCGCATTGGCTTTGGCGCACGCTGAAGTAGGAGACATCCCTAAGAAGGATGCTGAGAAAATTGCTGAAATGTCATCTATCAGACATGTGAAACTTGCACGCGTGAAACAGATTGAAAAAGAAATTCGGCATGACGTGATGGCTTTGGTTCGAGCGTTAGCTGAAGTGTGCGGGTCCAGCGGAGCGTACGTTCATCTAGGCGCCACAAGCGCGGACATCAAGGACACAGCAACAGCGCTCCAACTGAAAGAAGCTTTGAACTTAATTGAAGAAAAACTGAACACTCTTGAAAGAGTTTTAATGGAGAAGGCAGAAAGGTACAAGAACACAATTATGATGGGGAGAACCCACGGACAACACGCTCTGCCCACCACTTTAGGCTTTAAATTTACGGTTTGGCTGCGAGAAATTGCACGGCAAACCCAACGTCTCCGTGAATGTCGTGGACGTGCGCTGGCTGGAAAAATGAGCGGCGCTGTGGGAACCCAAGCTGGTTTAGGACCTCACGCTATGAAAATTCAACAACTTGTCATGAAACAACTTGGTATTAAGCCGGCAGCAATTTCCACCCAAATTGTGCAGCGAGACCGCCACGCCGAACTTGTCTGTCTTCTCGCCATTCTCGCATCTACACTAGACAAAATCGCCACCGAAATTCGGGAGCTCCAAAGAACAGAAATTGGAGAACTATTCGAACCGTTTAGGAGAGAAAAGCAGGTTGGCAGTTCAACTATGCCGCATAAGCGAAACCCCGAAACCTGTGAGAAAGTTTGTGGATTAGCAAAAATAATGAGAAGCTTGGTAGTGCCCGTTCTAGAAAATGTTCCAACATGGCATGAACGTGATTTAACCCAGTCGTCCGCCGAACGATTCATCATTCCAGAAGCTTGCATACTCATCGACTACATGCTAGCTTTGATGAGTGACATCTTAACCAATTTGCAGGTGGATGAGCAAAGAATGAAGAAGAACATGCAAATAACACAGGGACGGAACATGGCGGAAGCAGTTATGATAACTCTAACTCGTAAAGGGATGAGTCGACAGGACGCTCACGAACTTCTTCGACGTTTAGCCTTGAAAAGTGGGAGGGAAAAACGAAGCTTCCGAGAAATTCTTATAGAAAACAGTAGCATTCGGGAAAAATTGGACGAAAAAGAAATTGATGGTGCTTTGAATCCAGAAAATTATCTTGGAACCGCAATAAGACAGATTGAACTTGCTATTGAAAAAACCAAGCGGGAAAGAGAGGGCAGAGGGTTAACATGCTAATATTCAGTTAAGGCTTGTTGTTTCCAAGTTTTTTCTTTCAGTTTTTTCCATTCCTCTTTCTTGACAAAGCCGCCCACCTGCTCCTTAATCTTCTTTGTGAGCTTCGATCCAATCAATGGCAGGTTTACTAGGCTCTCCAGCGAAGCATGTCTAAGGTCTTCCAGTGTTTGGAAGCCGGCGTTGAAGAGGATGCGTGCGCGGACTCTACCCACGCCTTTCAGTTTGACCAGTGGCAACAATTCTTTTTTCACACCTCTTTCAACCCGTTCAGTAAGCTTGGCTAGTTTGGATGAAAGATCTTTGCATCCGAGTAGGGTGGCTAACTCATGGGAGGAGTGGAGAAGCCACTCTGCTGTTCGGGTTAGTTGGTATAAGTCGCCTGGTTGAACGTGGAAGCGCTCAATCATTTCGTCCTCGCTTGTTTCCTCCATCCATTCTTTCAAAACAAAAGCAGTTTTGGCTTCTCCCAAAAACTCTTCAAAACCTATCTGATCTTCCCACTCTTCTGGTACTTCAAACATAAATTCATCCCGGTGCTCATCCACGAACAAGCTTAGTTGGTTGATTTCCCGGGAGTAAGCTCGAAAGCTTGGAAACATGTCCGGTGTGTGAGCTACCATATGCAAGAAGCTAAGGTCGGTTAACTTACGCGCACGGTTTTTCAAGGCCTCTCTAATCAGCACCCCAGAGATGGGATCTATGTAAAGCTCAGATATCCGGCGGCCAAACTGGGTGGCAAGAATGTTTCCGTCACTTGCGTCAATCATTTTTTCCTTGTAGAGGAACCGCAAAATTCTTTTAATCACGCCTTGGATGGCTCGTACACCATACTGATGAGCATAGAAAGTTTTTGTAAAGAAGTCGTAAACACCCTGCTCTGTGTGGGCGAAACCAGCTGCAACTGTAGCTAAAACATGCGACCTTAACACACGTTCCACCGCCATTTTAGACCAGATTCTTTCCGGCTTAGCTAGCACATAGCTTTCCATCAAGTAGTCCTGTTCATCTCTATTTCTCGCAATCAGCAAGGCCTCCCCAATCTTGTCGTATCTGGGTCTGCCAGCTCGGCCACAATTATGTAATACTAAATTATGATGGACGTAGTTGCTATTCCCATGCACCATTACGTTGTAGACCGGGATAGGAGCGTCATAGGTAACAGTTTTCTTATTGACCACTTTAGACCAAGTAATCTGTCCGCTTCTCCTGTTTTTCTCTCCTGAGCGTATTTTATAACGGGTTGTAGCCGGGTCATATTTTGTTCTTTTTGTGGGGTGGATGTGTTTAAAGAAAGCGTTTATATCCACAATTGGACGGATGATGACGTAGTACGCTTTTCCTCTGAAACGCGTCTTCTTTCCGCGTATCTTTGGTCTTTTATTAACACATTTGCTTTTTACGTACGAGACCACGCCGAGTTTCAAAAGCGCTTCTTTAAGGTCGTATGCAAAGCGTTTACTTTTGGTGACGACCCTGACCATCCTAACTGTTGAACGCCCCTCGACCTCGGTATAGTTGCCGTCGCCATCAAACACCCCTGATAGGTAGGCTGAGAGAAGCGGCTTAGGTAGGTTTTTGACAACGTTTGAGATGTATAATCTACTGCTCTTTTTTCCGGTAGGAATACCAAATTTACTCAAAACCTTGCCTATAAGCAAATTCGAAAATTCAATTTTATAGCAGTTGCCTTCTTTTGACAACCTGTGCTTCAAACCTAGCTTTTTCAGTTGATTACGTGCCCTCGTTATGATTCTTTGGTTTGTATTAAATATGCGGATACGTATTGTCCCACTAGTTTGATTTAGATTTCCGTCGGTTGCTACGACGCCCACTAGCCAAAGGAAGCCCTTAGTTAGAAGTTTTGGGACGATGATAGGTTTTCCGTATGGCGTTTTTACTTTTCTTATACGTTTCGCTATGTTGCACTTGTTTGCCATTTCAGCTATTCGCATAAACATGTGGAGCGGAATTATGTTTTTTCTGGAAGAATCCGCCCAACCAAAAAAGGTTTTATAATTAGCGTTTGCCTTCTCAGCGAGCTCCCTTTTCGTGATTTGCCTCTTGACTAAGATTTCTTTCACTAATTTACTAAACAGTTTTTCCTCATCTACTACATAACAGTCGTTAGGGAGAAGTTTGTGTATGGTTGGAATATTTTCATTGTAGGGTATACTCGTTATATGAGCTACATAATCTCCTATCCTGACATCGCACGCAATCTTCCATCCGTCCTGCGTGAGTAGGGGATGATTTGGTGTAACTCTTATCTGCTCACCGTGTTGAACCTTTATCTCAACTATCTTCTTCGCTAATCTCTTACTCCTTCTCACCACTGTCCCTGGTTGAAGTTGACGAGTTCTTTTGTTCAGCGTCGTCAATTTAACACTTTTTTTTCCTTCAGCAATTTCCCCTATTTTTGCGTAATTTCCATTAGCCAACAAAATTTTTGCATTATAAGGTAGGCACATTTGTTTGTATTCTAGAACTGGAATTGGGTAGTAGCCAAGTTCAGGTTCATAACGTCGGTAATCGTGGATAACCACTGTCCGAGCTGGAAGGTTCACGCCGAAAGCCAAAGTTGGCGTGGCCGCTATTACCTTGATTTTGCCGTTTTTAAACGCGTTTTCTAAAATTCTGCGGTGGCTGCTGCCCAAGCCGGCATGATGGAAAGCAGCTCCGCATTCTATAAGTTTGGCGAGCATTTCGCTGATTCTAGTTTGTTCACCTGTAGACAGGATTTGTTGGGCGACTTGCTTCAAAGACCTTTTTATAGGCTTTGATAGAGTTGCTTCCACTTCGGAAGCCGCCTTTTTC
>JAYEKF010000087.1:0-6602 GCA_034660895.1 Thermoproteota archaeon
GTTCATGATTCCCATGATTACAGCGCCAATTAAGCAACCTTCATACATATTAATTCACCCCGTTGCTTTTGCTGGTTGGATTGGCATGGTTGTTACAATGCTCAACTTGTTACCCACCGGTATGTTAGATGGAGGGCACGTAATTCATTCACTCATAGGGCGAAAGGCGAAAACTGCGCTCACGCTAGCTTCGATTCTAATTCTGTTCATCCAAGGCCCCATGTTCTACATAATGATTATACTTCTTCTCTTCTTATCCTCATATCATGACCCTGACCCGTTAGACAACGTTTCAAAACTTTCTAACAGCCGAAAGTTAGCCACACCTGCGTTAATAGCAACATTCGTTCTCTGCTTGTTTCCTTTTCAGAGTTTAATCTAATTAATTTCAGCGCCTTATTGGAAGAGTGTTTGTCTGGATGAAAAGTTAGTTTATAGGTTGTTTCTCGTATTTTTTCTTGATCTCTTCCAGTCTTCTTTTTATTTCACTTAGAGAAGGCCTTTTCTCTGAGCCGCCTGATATTTCGTAGAGGATTTGCATCGCCTCTTCCATTTTAACTTTCTTTTCCAGTGCTTCCACAACGGTGTAAAAATACAGCGAATGTGTGTAAAGTTCAGGAAACTTGTCCATTAATTCTTTAATTGTGTACTCTTTTGTGGGCTGCCAAACATATCCTTTTCTTTCTTTATTGAACTGTTTCTTGACGATACCTTTTCTTTCTAGCTCAACCAAATGGTGAGATACATGATCTACACACATAGGTAATGTTTCTCTCGCTAAATCTTCAATTTCACTTGTGGTTACAGGGCGCCCATACTTCTTTATGGCTTTTTGTAGGAAAGTGTAGATCATTAAAGGCATCTTTCCGCCCCCTTCTCCTACGGGAAAAATGAAACTTAAAAACTTACCTCAGAATAACACTAGCTTGTATCCTTACGTATTAGTCCAATTTTGAGCTGTTCTCCTTCAATCTTGTAGTCCCTTACATGCGCATCTTTCGGCGGCTTCACATTGAATATGCGGGTTGCCAGCGTTTCTGCGGAGATGTATTCTTCATGTTCTTGGAAAACCTTCTTAAGCGTGGAACCTGATTCGTAGTAAACTATAATCTCATCCTCAATGTTGAAGCCAGCCTCTTTTCTCTGGTTTTGAACACGTCGAACAACATCTCTGGCTAAACCTTCCCTTTTGAGCTCTTCAGCGACTGCGGTGTTGATTCCCACTAGAATTCCCGATTCCTCTGCTAGCGTGTAGTCTTTTTTCGGCTGAGTTTCTATGTTTACCTGTTCGGGTAGTAATGTAACCGCTTGCTCTCCGAGTTTCACTTCCACTGAACGTCCATTTTGGAATGCTTGAACAAGCTTATCAACATCCATAGTGTTCACTGATTCCTGCAGTTTTGGAAACAGCGAACCGTATTTTTTTCCAAGAATCTGCGGTAGTAAACGAATTTTGTGGTCGACTAGTTCTTTCTTTTCGGCGGCTAAGCTGATTTTCTTCACGTTAAGTTCCTTCTTAATCAGCGGTATGAGTTTCTGAAGTCGTGTCAACAAAGTTTTTTCAGCTACAACCTTTGCGTCGAGGAGTGGTTGTCTAAGTTTTATTCCTGCCTTGTTACGTGCAGAACGGCCTAAACTTGTGACTTGTATGGCTAAGTCCATGTCTTCCATCAGTTGTCCATCGATGAGTTTTGGGTTTGGCTTCGGCCAGTCTTGGTGGTGTACGCTTTCCGGAGCGTTTGGCTTTACATCATGCGCTAAATTCTGATAAATTTCCTCAGTTAGAAACGGAATGAACGGAGCTAAAAGCTTAGCCAGCGTTGTTAGGCAGGTGTAAAGTGTGGTGTAAGCGGCGTTTTTGTCGATGTCTGCTTCGCTTTTCCAAAATCTCCTCCGTGAACGGCGGACGTACCATTTAGAGAGTTGGTCAACAAACTTTTCTAAGTTGACTGCAGCGTTGAACGGGTCGTAATTTTCTATGCGTTCCGTAACGTTTTGTATAAGTATTTGAAGTTTTGACAGAATCCAACGGTCTAAACGTGAATACTGGTTTGTCATTTTATTCGGTGTCCACTTGTCCAAGTTTGCGTACGTTACAAAAAATCTGTACACATTCCATAGGGGAATAAGAAACTGACGTTTTACTTCATCCGCTCTCTTGTAACTGAAAATCATGTTATTTTCCGGTCTGGTTGTACAGTAAATCCACCGCATAACGTCTGCACCCATGTTTTCAACCGCCTCGTTGAACGGAATTTCGTTACCCCATGACTTATGCATCTCCCGTCCATCCTCGGCTAAGACTGAACCATGGCCGAAGCATATGAGGAACGGAGGACTACGCTCTAGGAGGGTGCTCATAGCTAGCATGGAGTAAAACCAGTTTCTAAACTGGCCTGGTAACGATTCGCACACCAGTTCAGCTGGGAACCAAGTTTTCCAGTAGTTTCGATTGTGTCGATAGTTCAGTGTGGAGTAGGCTACGATGCCTGCGTCCAGCCATGGATTTCCAACATCAGAAATTCGTGAAATGGTTGCTCCACATTTTGAACATTTTATTTTCACTTTGTCTATCCACGGTCGATGCGGCGTGTGTCCTTCAAATTCCTCCCATCCCTCCACAGCTCGCGACTTGAGTTCTTCCTCGCCGCCTATTACTTCGAAGTTTCCGCATTTTTTGCATTCCCAGATAGGTAATGCTAGTCCCCAATAGCGTTTTTTGGATATCATCCAGTCTTCCATGTTCCGCAGCCAATCCAGCTCTTGTTGCAAACCGAACTCTGGAATCCAACGGACTTGTTTGACGACTTCCATGATTTGATATCTTAGGTTTTCTTCCTTCTCTTGCTGTGTGAGCTGTTCTAACGGTTTGTCCAGTTTTTTCCCCATTGATATGAACCATTCGTCTACAAGTCGAAACACCAACTCGTTTCCGCAGCGCCAGCAAACAGGATAACGATGAGTGTAATCTTCCACTTTGAACAGCAAGCCTTTTTCTTTTAGTTTTTGGATAACAGGTTCCGCTGACTTGTACACGTGGGTTCCAGTAAGCCAGCTGAATCCTTCAATGAACACTCCGAACTCGTTTAGTGGAGCTACGGCTGGGAGGCTGTATTGTTTGCTTAATTCAAAGTCCTCTTTCCCACAGCCAGGTGCAATATGAACGATGCCGGTGCCCTCTTCCTCACTTACCTCATCCCACAAGATCACTTGGTGCGAGTCCACCGCACCGGATTCTTGTTCTGCAGGCAGCTCGTCGAACGGTCCGTCGTAGGTCCACCCCTCTAATTTTTCTCCCAGCAGTTTTTCCGCAACTTTACAGTCTTTTTCGGGGAACACTCTGGTTAAAGCCGTCTCAGCTAAGTATAGAAATTCGTTGTTGCGGCGCACCTTTACGTATGTCATATTCGGATTTACTGCTGCGGCGACGTTTGAAGTGAGAGTCCAAGGGGTGGTTGTCCAAATTAACAGTGATTCGTTAGCACGGTTGCGGAGTGGAAACTTCAACGTAACTCCAACGTGGGTGAGTTCACGGTAGCCTTCGGTGACAATTTCGTGCTGAGAAAGTGCGGTGGAGCAGCGGGGACACCAAGGCATAACATCTCTCCCCCTGTAAATTAATCCCTGTTCATAACATTTTTTCAGGAAAGTCCAGATGGTGTAGTTGTTTTCGTCAGAAAACGTGAAGTAGGAGCCGCCTAACTTTGGTGTTCCAAGCATACCAACAATTTTTTCCACGGTATCTGAAACTGGTCCACTGGAGCCCTGAACAGTTATGATCTCCTCGGGATGCTCTAAACGGACAGCTAATTCACGTAGCTGATTTGGGTCGTCCCAGTTCATCCAGTATCCTAAACGCTTGGACTGTTCCACTTGGATGGCGGCGTAACGTAAACCCCGCTCTTTACATTTCTTAATGAACTCTGCAACTCCGTAAGCTTCGATGTCACGTTTTGATTGGAATCCCAGCTCCCGCTCTACTTCAACTTCAATCCACAAGCCTTGACAGTCAAACCCGTTTTGGTAACGAAGATCATAGCCGTTCATGGCGTGGTAGCGTTGGAAAAGATCCTTGTAAGTGCGCCCCCAAGCGTGATGAACTCCCATAGGATTGTTTGCTGTGATTGGCCCATCTATGAAAGACCACTTTTTGTTTCCGCGATTAAAAGCCACACGTTTCTGAAAGGCGTCGGTGTCCTCCCAGAATTTAAGTATCCAACGCTCCAGCTTCGGAAAATCAGCTATGGACTCCACTTCTTTAAACATCAATCCCGTTCATCTCCGTCTTAACAACTTTCCAGAGTCAACTCGAAACGTGAACTTAAACTTTTCAAAAATCTTTTCAAACTTAGGCGGGTTACACCGTATTATAGACCATCGTTTAGAACTGGTTTGGAATTTGACGGCCACCTCTCATATCAAGCACCGCCACACCATCAACATTTACACAGCCACATATAACTTTTTTGAAACACGATCTTGATTAGGTTACGTAGCATCTGTTCTAAACTATAGCATTATATCACTTTGTAGAGTACTTATGAGTGAGGAAAAATGAGAGAGAAGCAAGAGTTGTCCAAAACCAGAATTTTGCTGTTGACGTTTTTGATCATCTTGGCAATTTACGTCACTCTTTACACCATAGTGGCTTATCGTGTAGCTTGTCATGTTACAAAATTGGGCAACACTACTTACTGGCGAACTACGGCAAGCGGTTCATTTTTTCCATGGCCAAAAGAGCCTGGCATGGCTGAAGCACTTTCCGAAATGAATTCTGTGAACAAATTTATCTATCTACGCCTCCTAGAAACTAGGATGCTGATTGTTATCTCAATCTTATTCTGAGCTCTTGCAACCGTTTACTTTTTCAAGTCAATTCCGCCGTTGTTCGACTAAAACTCACAAAACATCCTAAAACGCTATCTCTCTTCCGTCAAAATATTTCTTGGAATGTCCAAACCCACGCTTAACTTTCCTCAACAATCGGCTGGAGAAAACTCACACGTTTTCATAAGATACAGCTTTAAGCTGTAAGGAACAACGGTTGAGTTAAGCCTTTAAGCAATGTTGCCATTGTAATTGAAGGCGGAGTGGTTAAGAAAGTTGCGCCGTCTCTTGGATCTAGATATTGTTAAACGAAACGAAGTGATAATCAAAGTAGTGGCTGTTTCCTTTCTCACACTCCTTTATTTTTCAATCATTTTGACGGTTGCTACGTTCGCGGTGTTTCCTTGGCTTTTGGAGTGGTTAAAGTCCCTGATGCCAACCGATGGATTTCCGTCTCCGTTTACAACAGAGTTCTTCTGCTATATCCTGTCGAACAACCTTAGTCATTTTTGGAACCCGCCTAAAATGTTGGTTTGGATACCATTCCTTGGAACAGTTTTATTGGGCTTAGAACTCTCACTTAACGCCATAGTTATTGGGGTGGCGGTTGTGACGGCTGGGATGAAACGCGGTGCCTTGTTTCCGATGGTCGGAATCGTTCCTCATGGTATACTAGAAATCCCGGCTTTCATTCTTCAATTTGTTTGTTTCGCACTTTTGCATATAACAATAATACAATTTTTGTTGGCTAAGATTGTTGGAGAAAAAACAAATAGCGCTAAGTTAAAGCAGGGTGTAAAAGACGCCGTAATTTTTGGCGTGGTGGCTGTACTGTTTTTCACAATAGCAGCTTTGATAGAAACCTATGTTACGCCCTTCCTATTGGGATTGTTTTACAGCTGTTGATGTTTAACTTCAACTTCAGCAATTTCCAGAGTAAGTACAACAAGAAAAAGGGGGTTTAGGCTGCGGCTGATTCTAATGTTTTCAACAGTTCATCTTCGAAGTGGATGTGGTACTTGAAGTGGTTGTTCGGGTCTTTGATCAGAACGTAAAGCCAATAGATGTTAAACAAGCCTAAAGTGATTATTGAAAGAATAAGGTACAGAACAAAGCTTCTGTCCGGCACCATTTCCATCCTTCTCGTAGGCGTAAACGCTATATCGCACTTACTCAGCACTCTGCTCACATCTTCTAAGAGCCCTTCTTCTCTTCTCTCATGCTTATAGAAGTCCTTCATCAAGAAGTAGTACACGTACCATGTGGCAATGAATATTATAGCCGACAGAATCGCCCACAACGCCGCACTTTTCTCAGTCTCCTCAGCCTTCATCTCTCTAAGCGTTCTCTCGCAAGACGACAATTCCACATCTACGTTAACATCCTTCTTAGACGCTACATCTTTTATCGTGGTTAATGCATCCTCAAACAGAAACGTCTGTCTCTTAAAATGTGTGTTACGCCTTTTTACGAGCTTATAGATGAGAACTATCGAAACGATGAATCCTATCACGCTGAGTACCACTATGACGATCATGAAAAGCCAAGCGATTTCTGGGTGGACAAACGCGACTACAAACAATGAAAACATAGTGACTAAAGAAATGACGGGTATCAGGTACACAAGCAGCCAAGCAGTTGACATAATCGAGTCGGATTCTAACCGCATTCGGATATCTTTTCTTAGGTTTTCAAGAGCGCTCAAAAATGTTTCACCATTGTTTGTACATTTCACACGCTCATAATATATATCATTTATCTTCAAACACGATGTG
>JAYEKF010000088.1:0-6569 GCA_034660895.1 Thermoproteota archaeon
CACTTATGATGCAGGTTCCAGTGTCTCTGTTCAAGCTCTCCCCTCAACCAATTATATGTTCAACCATTGGGTGTTAGACGGTTCTTACGCTGGTACAGACAATCCGACAACCGTACTGATGGATGACAACCACACTTTACACGCTGTTTTCTCTCTAATCAATTACACTCTTACGATCACAGCAACTACAGGTGGCACAACCGACCCCATGCCAGACACGTACGTTTATGCTTCTGGCTGTTCCGTCGTAGTCCAAGCGATTCCAGACCCAAACTACAAATTCATTCACTGGGAAATCGACGGCTCCAACATAACAGATAATCCAACCACAGTCTTAATGAATAAAAACTACACTTTACACGCTGTTTTCGAACTTTTAACCTATAGATTAACAATTTTAAGTTCAGCTGGCGGCACCACTGATCCAACCCCCGGAACCTACACCCATATTAACGGAACATACGCTTCCGTAACGGCCATTCCGGATGAGCATTACTTATTAGATTACTGGCTACTTGACGGCAATAATGTAGGCTCAGCTAACCCCATTAGCGTGCTGATGACGGACGACCACACCTTGCAACCGATTTTTGTGCTGTGCAACTACACCTTAACAATAACGGCAACTGCTGGCGGCACCACCAGTCCAGTCCCCAGAACCTACACTTACACGGCTGAAACCAGCGTAGAAGTTACCGCTATACCAGACGCAGACTATGTTTTTGACCACTGGGAACTAGATGGTGTTGATATAGGTTCAGCCAATCCTTACTCCGTGCTGATGGATTCTGATCATACTTTACACGCTGTGTTCATTTATTCACCACCTCCACCACTCGAACCGCCTATAGCCGACTTCACTTGGTCTCCAAATGTTCCAAAAGTTGGTGAAACCGTAACTTTCGACGCGTCCGCCAGCTATGACCCAGATGGAACCATTATTAGCTACGAATGGGATTTCAGCGATGGAGGGCACGCCACAGGCAAGATTGTGACTCACGAGTTCTCTACAGCCGGCGACTTCTCGGTGACGTTGAATGTCACTGACAACGATGGACTTTGGTGTACAAAATCAAAAACCATAACTGTGGTGGCTCCCCACGGCCCCGAGGCCTCGTTTACACCATCCTTCATCACAATTGACAAAGGTGAAACCGTAACCTTCGACGCGTCCGCCTCCAAACTAGGCTGGAACGGCACACACGAAATACCCATCACAGAGTATCGTTGGAACTTCAACGGCGACGGAACCATAGACCTAACCACACCCGACAAAATTGTAACCCACACCTACACCACCGCAGGCAACTATTATCCCAAACTAACTGTTTATGCACCCGGAGCCGCACCGGAAACCGACAGTGCAACAGGCAAGGTGACTGTTCGAGCTCCAGCTCCTCCACCTGTAGGCGGATACTCCGAAGCATTATCTCCAAGCAAGTTTTCATCGCCGCCCTTAGCTTTGTACATACTGCTCATAGCAGGTCTAACCGCATCAACCACATTGATTAAACGTAAGAGAAAGTAGCTGCTTAAACCCAAAACAGAAAAAACACTTTATTTCTCCGTGTTATAAAAGAACATGGGGGAGTATATATTTAACAAGAAGTTAATAGGCGGAATTGTCGTAGTAATCCTTACCCTATGCTTGGTTTTTATTCTTTACTTCCCCCGTTCCTCCTCGATCTTCATTGAAATCTCCCATACCGCTGCTATAGTAGATGGTCGCACGCCGAACCAAACTTTCACTCAATCACTCACTTCAATGTTAGAAGAAGATGCAAACTTTACGGTTCGTTACATTAAAGACGTCACCATTAGTTTCTACGAAAAACTTCCAACATACGGCTACGGGCTGATAATTTTGAGAATACACTCCGCCGTAAGAAAGGATACAGATTTAGTGGATTTCTTCACAAACGAGCCCTACAAGAAAGGTAAATACAACAAACCGGGAATAAGCATGGCTACAATTTTTGACAACAAAACGTTCTTCGCAATCGGTCCCGACTTCGTTGAGAAAACCATGAACGGCGTCTTTGAGAACTCGGTAATCATCGCCACGGGATGTAATGGAACCACGTATCTCACTATGGGTAGGGCGCTAAAGGATAAAGGCGCCAGCGTTTACATCGGCTGGAACGGCTATGTAGACCCGAATTACGCAGATGCAGCAACTGAACAGCTCCTTAAACATTTGCTATTGGAAAATCAAACGGTGGCTGACTCGGTGAGTGCTATAGATTCAGACCCTCGTTGGAACAGTGAACTAGAGTATTATCCGCATGAAATTGGAGACCTTAAGATACGGAAGAAAAAACAAGGAATTACAGGCCTTAATTCAGCTCTTATCTCGGTCTTAAAAATGCTGGGAGAGACGCTGAAAACTTCAGAGGTATGTATGGGTCGAAGATTTAACTTTGAAGATTGCTTTTTAAGTCCTCGTATCGTTTATTAACGATAAGGTAGAGTTGTTCCTGCAGTTTGTTTCCGCTTGGGTGAAGCTTTTGCACCCCCTCAATTTGTTTAGCTAGTTCTTTATCTTCTAGGGTTTGCGTCGCCCACTTTTCAAAATCTCTGCGACAAAGGTGGAACTGCAACGATTTCACGTTAACTTCCTTAATTTTCTTAACAAACTCCTCTAGGGACAAAGCGTATTGACCTGTGTAGTTTCCAATTGATGTGAAGAAGTAGAACGCGTTTTCTCTTGGAAGTTTTCTTAGAATCCTAAACGCTGCGACCTTACTCAATATAACTCCCCTATTTTATTGTACTTTCTCTTTATAAAAATAACTATGGTTGTTCACTTCTTAACCGAGAACCCCTCTTCCTTAAACTTTCTGGTGATAATGGATGTTCGAATTCTCAGCACCCCTGGTAGAGGTGCAACTGAACGGGCGATAAATGAATGAAGTTTCTCCCGGTCTTCAGCCACCACCTTCACAATAATGAGCAACTCCTCAGAAAGAGAGGTGGACACCTCCAAAACTTCATTGTATTCCGCCAGCTGCTCCGCCACGTTCTCGCTTTCCTTCGGGTTTGTGAATATTGTCATAATAGCTGTAACGTATTTCATTCCAACTTTCTCTCGATTAATTATGGCTGTGTATTTTTCGATAACTTTTTTTTCCTCCAACCTTTTTATTCTGTCGTAGATGGTTGAGTGCGCCACACCTAAACGCCGGCCAATCTCCGTGTAGGTTTGTCTAGAATTTTCTTGAAGAGCGTGAAGAATCTTCCAGTCTAAATCGTCTAAGACTATTTTCTCGCCTTTCACTTTCATCTTTTAAATCCTTCAGAGACCTGAATGGTTGTCGCTCAGTTAATTTATTCTTTGTTGTCGGAAAAATGTAGAATTTTCTGATGAAATCCGTCAAATTTATAAATTTTCACCGTTGAAGACCGCGGAGAAGCTTCGGAAATCTGTCGATAAATCCAATTTTTTTCTATATTTCTTCAAAAAAATGCTCTACACAGCGAAATATTTGCGGATAATATGTTCATTAACCTTAAATCTACGTTCGACATATAGAACTTAGTTCTAGAAAAATAGTAGGTTACTTTATATGAAAATGCCGAAAGTTTGGAACATTCTGAACCGTTTTAAAGATGAATGTCAATCCCGCGGTTGGATGGCTTCACAGAAAGAAGATTGGGTGAAAACCGGAGAGGAGTATCACAATTTTTTGTGGGCTCGAAATGTTCATCCTTCAACCTTCGAAAAGGTTACATCAAATCAAAAATGCGCGGTGCAAGAAGATAAGTCCTACCGGGTGGTGGATGTCGCTTACACAGCTTGGCTGTTCCCGGAAAATTCACCTGAAGATTTGATACAAACTCTTAAGAAAAATCCGAAATTGTCGAAGCGAACTGCAATCTACGACTTAAGCTGGGCTTATCAAGACAAACCAGTTTGTCTAAAGTTGAATGAAACAAGCAGCTCTGTTTTTGAAGAGTTTGAAAGATTTTTAGAGAAAACATGGGGAGTTAAAGTCAAACCTCACCTATGAAAACAGCGGTTTTGCAACAGAAAAAATGTTCTGCGGCTTTAGAACCGACAAGGCGGTGTATTTTCCAATGATTTCGACACGTAAAATCTTGTCCGGATTAGTTAAGTCAACTTTCTCATCAACCAACTCAGCGAGTTCCCTAATAATCTCAATCTTATGGTGTTTTGTGTATCTGCGTTTCTCCACAGTCATCCGCCACCTTTCACCCCTCTGAATCTTATCCCTCAACTTTCGCACTCCCCCTTTCATAGAGTCAATATCTGAAAGAGTCCAAAGGTCCACTGGAACCCACTTTAAAGTACATTGAAAAATCAATGGTTCTTCAAGAAACAGCCTTCTAAGCTGTCCAATAACTTCTCGTTCGTCCAAACAAGTTTTCACACCTATCACACCCCTCGCAACCGTACGCTCTACTCGCGCATCTTCGTCTCCAAACCTACCTAAAATATCCCGGGCTTCCCTCTTTGCCCCTTGGTAATCACCCCACGGATGAGATACCAAAAGGTTAAAATCGCAAATTTTTCTTGGCATAAGCTTCCATTAATGTTGTAGTTTCAGTGTTGCTTAAATATGTTGAAAAGCTTTGATAAAATAAACCGTTACCTGTTAAAGGAGAAAGAAATGATGGGGGAAGAGGAGAAAGAAAAAATAAAGAAGCTGATTGAGTTCAAGGCTAAGCTGGAAAAACGGGTGGAAAAAACTGAAGCTGAGTTGGAGGACTTGCAGGTTTTAATGGAGTTTGTGAATAAAGTTTTGATGGAGAAAGGGTTCCGACATGCTGAAGTTGTGAAGCCCACTGTTGTGAAACCGCCCACTGAAAAAGCTGAAACAGTTGAAAAAGTTTCGGTTGTTCCACCCAAAGAATTTGAGAACGTTATTCCTTTAAAGATGGTGACTGGGGAACCGCTTGCAGACATATATATTGGTAAAGATTTCATGGAAGTCATCCCCGCAGAGAAGCGGGACTTCAACGTGAACACCCCGCCTTTCATGCAATTTCTTGTGAACCGAGTGTTAACCAAAATGCAGGAGAAAGACCGCGAAGACACGAGAAACGGCCGGATTACACCTGAGGAGATCTTGTCCTACAACATCATCCGTGATGGAGATGTCGTGCGCAAAATTGTTGTCAGGAATGTTTCTCTATCTAGACGGCGAGAGCTGAAATCAACCATACGTTGGACACTTGAAAAAATGTACGAAAAAACGAAAGAGTGAAAAATTGTTAACGCGTTAAAGACGTTTTGAACATCACTGCGGCTTACTCTCTGTCAAAGTAAATGCTTCTATCCGTCTGGATCAGTCAAAGCTGTTGCGAGGCGTCAACTTCCCCCATCTGAGAAACTTTTTAACTTCTTAATGAGTTGTCGGGCTTTCTCCACTTCTTCTTAAGCCAACTCCACCTTGCCTTCGTAGAAGCACGCCACATACGCCTTATCTAATCTAGCTCCAAACTTCTCGCTTAATTCAACCCCGCCAATCTCGGGAACTTTGGACTCCAACTCCCGCAAATAAGCGAAGCGTTCCCCCCGCCTTTCAGGCTTAGGGTAACCATGCTTGACTAGCAACTGGTCAACAGCCTTTATCACAGCCAAGAAAGCCTTATCGTAAGCGTTCCGCCTACGCATGGCAACCGTAGAACGCGGTTCTTCTTCAGCCGAAGCCAAAGCTTCCTCAATCTCAGACATAACGCTTATCCACTGAGAATAGGCTTTTCAAGTTTTTATAAAGGCTTTCACTAGTTGTCTAAAGGTGCAACCAAATCTTGAGCCTTGCAAAACAATTATGCGTGCGCACATCCACGAGGAGCACAGGTCGTAAGAGAGAAAAAGGAATTAAAAGCGTGTTCTGACGTTGTAAATATTTCGGGTTTCAGATAATGGATTCTCACCACACATATATATTTTGGTTTTAATCTAGAACTATATAGTTGGGTTGAAAATGAAGTCGGTGTTCGTTGTTAAAGGCGAAGAGGTTTATGAAAAGAATCGGGAAAAGCTGGAGAACGTGTATCTGGGGAAAATTGTGGCGATAGAAATTGAATCTGGAGCCGTTGCCGGAATAGGCGCAACCTTAGATGAGGCGTATGAAGAGGCGCTTAAAAAATATCCTAGAAAAAAGTTCTATTTCAGAAAGGTTGGACCGTGTCCAGCTCCAACATATCTTTTTTAGGCTGAAAATCTATGAAGGTTAACTACAAGAACGGCATGCCAATATTGAAAATGAAGGTTAAGAGTGCAACGGAAGAAATAAATTACGAGGCATATTTAGACACAGGTGCGGGAAGAACGCTGATCCCTGAAAAAGATGCGGAAAAATTGGGCTTAACCTATGCTGGAGATACAACAGTAATAACTGGAATGGAAAAAGACATCATCAAACTATACCGCGCCCAGATTGAATTTTTAGGCGAAGAATTTAACATTCTAGTCTTCGGAAGAGACTTACCTGAACAAGCACAAATTAAGGCAATGATTGGAAGAGACATTCTAGACAAATACAGGATATGCTTTGATGGAGTCAGAAAAGAAATAGAAATAACTTGACCGTTTTTTCAAC
>JAYEKF010000089.1:0-6559 GCA_034660895.1 Thermoproteota archaeon
ACGGGGGCTAGTTTAAACGGGTCGGTGATGTGGGTTATGCCATGTTTCTCTAACAGCTTCGCAAGTCTTCGCTGCGCATCCTCTCCTTTCCAGCTTTCACCTCGTGTTTCCCAAGCCAAAGACAACCCATCTGTTTCCACTTTTTCAAAAAACTTGTCAGCATCCTGAAAAACCCGCTCTTCTGCTCGTAGGCTTCCAGGTGTTTGAATCAGCAAAATCTCCGCGCCACAGGCTTTCGCTCTCTCCACCATGTTCTTCATGATTTCTAGAGCATGGTTTGTCGGTTTCAGTCTTTCCTTATGCGAAATGCTTTGGTGGCACTTAAGAGTGAACTCAAAGTTTGGAGGAGTTTCCCGCCGCCACTTTTTGTACGTGTCAACCTTGTGTAAATTGTAGAAGCTACTGTTTATTTCCACTACTGAAAAATGCTCTGCATACGTTTGCAACCCACCTTTTCCTTTCCTTTCCGACGGGGGAACTATTTGGTAAAACCTGCTCCAACCGCATGTTCCAATCTTAACGGTCATCTTTTACTCCCGTTTATTGTTTGATAATTCAGGGCTAAAAAATTTAATGAACCACTATCCCTCTTATGTTTGTAGAGAAAACGGAATCGATTCGCGATGTTGAGATTCTTCAACACGTTAACGAGAAAAAAGGAGAAATTTATCCCCTTGGAAAAAGGGAACGTAAAAATGTACACTTGCGGCCCAACGGTGTACGATTTTGCGCACATCGGCAATTTCAGAGCCTATGTTTTTCAGGATTTGCTGAGGAGGTGGCTAGAGTATCGTGGGTATGAGGTGACGCAGGCGATGAATATTACAGACGTGGACGACCGAACAATTAGGCGCTCACGAAAGGAAGGCATTCCTTTACGGGAATACACAAAACGTTACACAGACGCATTTTTCGAAGACATGGAGAAATTAAACATTGAAAAAGCAGAGTTTTACCCCAGAGCCACCGAACACGTCCAAGAAATGGTGGATTTGGTGAAGACGCTTATGGAGAAGGGATACGCATACCGAGGTGAAGACGGCTCCATCTACTATGACATCTCCAAGTTTAAAGAATATGGAAAACTCTCTAAAATAAAAATTGAAGAACTGAAAGCTGGCGCGCGAGTAAAAGCGGACCATTATGGAAAGGAGGAGGCGCATGACTTCGCACTTTGGAAAGCATGGGAGGAAGAAGACGGCGATGTGTTTTGGGAAACAGAGTTAGGTAAGGGACGGCCAGGCTGGCACATCGAATGCTCCGTTATGTCCATGAAGTACCTTGGGGAAACATTTGACATCCACTGTGGCGGCGTAGACCTGATTTTTCCGCACCACGAAAACGAGATTGCCCAAAGCGAGGCAGCGACTGGAAAAAAGTTTGTGAATTACTGGATACATCATGAACATTTATTGGTGGAGGGAGAAAGGATGGCGAAGTCGTTAGGAAACTTCTATACGTTGCGGGATTTACTTAAAATGGGCTATAACCCAAGGGCGGTACGTTATATCCTGTTATCTACACATCACCGTCAACAGTTGAATTTCACGTTCGAAGGATTAGACGCAGCGAAAAACACCATAGAGCGGCTTACAAATTTCATGTATCGTCTTCTAGGAGCGGATGGTGAAGAATGCGGTGAGTTTCTTAATAAACTGATGCGGAGGGCGAAAAAAAGCTTTGAAAATGCTATGGATGACGACTTAAACGTTAACGTCGCGTTAGCATCACTATTCAACTTTGTAAGGGAAGTCAACAAGTTGATGGACCAAAACAAACTGAGCAGAAAAGAGGCGAAAAGAGTTTATGATTTAATGATGAGCCTCAATAGAGTTCTAGGCGTTGTAGGCGAAATTAAGAAAAAGGAAGAGTTGCCGGAGGAAATCATGAGGCTTATTGAAAGAAGGGAAGAAGCCCGGAAAGTTAAGGACTGGGAAACCGCAGACAAAATTCGAAAGAAGCTGCGTGAGATGGGCGTTATCCTAGAAGACACACCGGAAGGGGTAAAGTGGAGAAAGAAAAAATAGAAACACCGTTTTTGCATGTTTTTAAAAGAAAAAAATGTTATTGAAAGCAGGCTAAAGAGAGTTCTTTAAATACTTGAACATAGAAGAACAATAGTGTAGTAGGTCTAAGATGATAAGAAGACTCGTCTTGGATGTTCTAAAACCGCACAATCCAGGCATAGTTGAACTTTCTGAGAAACTCAGCGAATTGCACGGTGTGGACGCAGTAAACGTGCTAACCTATGAGATAGACAAGAGAGTAGAGAACGTAAAAATCATTCTCGGCGGAAGCGACATAGATTTTGAGATAGTTAAAAAGGAATTGGAAGGTTTGGGCGCTGATATTCACTCGGTGGATGAAGTTGCAGCTGGCGAGAAAATCATTGAAGAAGTGAGAACTCCGCAGGATAGATATGCCAGATTGTGAAGGATCGGCTAGTTACGTATGAACTTTCTTGAAAAGATAAGAGAGTACATCAGGATCAGCGAAGTTTCTTCCATAACCAGAAGATACTTTGTGATGAACGCGTTTGACGGTGCCATGACAGTTTTAGGCATCGTGGTTGGAGCTTACGTGGCTGGCATTAACGACTCATCTTGGGTTATATCTGCTGGTTTAGGCGCATCCCTCGCCATGGGCTTGTCAGGCTTTGCTGGAGCATACATGGTGGAGGAAGCCGAACGCACACAGGAGCTTAACACTTTAGAAAGAGCTATGCTGAAGAACTTGGATGAAAGCGTGATAGATAAAGCAAGCAGCTTCGCTTCTGTATGGACAGGAATCGTGGACGGTGTATCTCCAGCCATCGCCGCCGTTATCTGTTTGATACCATTCTTTCTTTCTTCCCTTAACGTATTTTTGATTGATTTAGCGATTCAACTCTCCATTGCAACCGCTTTGGTAATCTTGTTTTTGTTAGGCGTGTTCCTTGGGAAAGCGTCGGGAAGAAGCGTAGTTCTCCATGGAATGAAAATGCTGGGTGTAGGTGTGGTTCTAACCATCGTTTTTTTCGCATTTAAGTTGATCTAACAGCGTATAGTTTGTTTGATTTATGAAAAAACGCATTTTATCTACGTTATCTTACTTTTTCTCTGCGATCTATGAACCTTTTTGCTTTTCCCTTGAATCTGGGCAGGGACCCGGATGGGACAAGCATCACGTTAGAGTTTACGCCGGTAACAGATCTAATCGAACTTTTAATCTCTCTTATAAGAGAGTTAAGTTTCGAAAGGTTTCCTCCCACTTTTTTGTACAATTCCTTTTTTGGCTCCACACGCACTGTCATCACGTCCAGCTCGGCTGGCCGCTCCACGATGATTTCGTAGTTTTGTGAAGCCCCTTCTACGCTTAGTAACGCATGTTCCACCGTGGTTGGCCACATCTTCACACCTCTCACTTTAAACATGTCGTCTGATCTTCCGACAAACCTGCCTGTTTTGCCCAAAGTTCTACCGCAGGAGCATTCTTCCGTGGTGAAAGTGGTGATGTCTCCTGTTCTGAACCTCAGCAAAGGCGTCGTTTCCCTCGTCAATGTGGTCAGCACTAACTCGCCGGTTTCTCCTTCCTCCACTTTCTCCCCGGTTGCGGGGTCAATAATTTCAGGTAAGAAGTGATCTTCGTACAGGTGTAATCCATCATGCTCGGTGCATTCTACACATACCCCTGGACCGATGATTTCGGACAAGCCGTAAACGTCGAAGGCTTCAAGTCCGAGAAGGCTTTCAATCCGCTCTCTTAGCTCTTCGGACCACGCTTCCGCTCCAAACAACCCGCTTTTCCATTTCAGTTCCTTCGCTGGGTCTATCCCCATTTTTTCTATGGCGTATTCAGCTATGTAGATGGCGTATGTTGGTGTGCATGTTAACACTGTTGTTCCAAATTCTTTTGCAAGTCTTATTTGGCGTTCGGTGTCTCCAGCGGCGGTAGGTAGAACCGTAGCCCCGATTTCCAACGCTCCGTAATGGAATCCTAATCCACCTGTGAACAAGCCGTATCCGTAGGCGTTTTGCACAATATCGCCCTTCCTAGTTCCAGCAGAGGCGTAGATTCTTGCCATAACCTTTGACCATATTTCGAGGTCCCTTTTTGTGTACGCGCATGTTGTTGGATGACCTGTAGTTCCCGAACTTGCATGAAGCTCCAAAACTTCGCTTAGGTCCGTGGCAAGTAACTTGTACGGGTAAGCTTTTCTTAAATCATTCTTAACAGTGAATGGGATTTTCCATAAGTCGTCCAAACTTTTTATGTCGCTTGGTTTGACGTCTGTTTCCTTAAAACGTTGCTTATAAAGTGGAATTCGGTTGTAGCAGTATCGCACCATCTTTTTGAGACGTTGTTCCTGAAGTTCCCCCAGTTTATCTCTTGACATCGTTTCGTAATCTGGCTCGTAAATCCATCCCTTAACATGTTTTGTCATAGCATCCACCATAATATAACAGCGGAGTAACCAGTAATTAAAACCAAAGGAAATAAATCTTATGATGTTTGCCGTTTGTATCTAACCTCTATCTTTGGGTAAACATAAGCTTTTGTTTCGCGAGCGCGGTCAGAAGTATCTTGAAGAATGGGGGTATCCATAAGAATTGGGCGAAACGAGGATTACTCTTTTAAAAGAGTTAAGTAGTTAAGGTATGACGCTTTGAGAGGTTGGGAGACTGGGATGAACAAAATTCACTGTTTATTAATAATAATGATGGTTGTATGCGTTATTTTAGTTCCGGTCATCGCATATTTATTCGGTGGCTGGTACGCTTATTGGGGTCATGCTTTGCTTGCAATAGTTTTCGGCGTTCTAGCAGTTTTCATAAAGACCCGTTATTATTGGGAGGAAGAGTGAATGGCTCCTCCAATACCTGAAGTAGGAACAGAAATGGCGGTTGGCGTTATTGCCACCATAGCAGCATTTCTAACAGTAAGCATCCTTTTAGGCTTTTTAATGAGGAAGAAGGCTAAGAGCTTCGAGGAGTGGTTAGTGGGTCGTAGGGATATTGGACCTCTTGTAACCGGCTTCGCTTTGGTCGCATCCTATTTGAGCGGTTGGGCGATCTTTGGAAATGCTGGTTTAGGCTACGCCTACGGCTGGTCAGGCAGCTGGCTTATTGGAACAACTTGTGTGATGGGGATAACCCTATGTCTGGTCATTGGCTACAGAATGCGAAGGTACGTGGCGCTTGGAGCCCGAACGGTGCCAGAAATGCTAAGGGTGAGGTTTGAAAGCAGGATGGTGCAGGCGTTGGCTGGATTAGCCATGGTTGTTCTCCTCGTAGTCTACTCTGTGGGGCAGTATAAGGCTATGGCAACAGTCTGGACGATAACAACCAACATACCTTTCTACGGAAGCCTACTAGCAACAGCAATCCTGG
Source organism: Thermoproteota archaeon (assembly GCA_034660895.1). Lineage (GTDB taxonomy): Archaea > Thermoproteota > Bathyarchaeia > Bathyarchaeales > JAYEKF01 > JAYEKF01. Next base: position 5,370 of record JAYEKF010000089.1, read on the forward strand.
TGCTCGTGTACTTGGTTGTGGGCGGATACACAGGCACACAATGGGTTTCATGTTTCCAAGGTATTCTGTTAACAATCGTCGGTTGGACACTAGGCGTAGCAGCCCTTATTTGGGCAGGCGGCCCAGCGAAAATCGCACAAGCCATTAGAATACAAACGTTTACCCATCTAGGAGGACTACAAACAGAAATTTCCTTAAATGAATACACGTTACCTTTACCATCCCTTCAAGACAGTTTTCCAGGCGTAGACTATTTTGGCGTTATAGCTACAATGTTCATGTTTCTCTTTATGGCAACAGGTTTTCCGCATAACATATCTCGTTTCTTAGGCACCCGAAAGATCACTAGGCGAGAGTATTGGATTATGCTGTTGATACTCATTGTGGGTGGTTTAACACCTCTTTGGATTGGTGTTGTCGGGTTTGCTGCAAGAACTGTTTGGGGTGGTATCCTCATGACTGATGAATATTACCCTATGTATGGAGATTCAGCACCAGTCTATGCAAGCATGAGTGCCGGTGGCATTCCGTTGGCATCTTTGTTTGCCGCAAGCGTTTTCGCAGCAGCAGTTGCAACATTAGCTGGAATGGTTATGATCATGGCTACCAACATCACAAGGGATCTTATTCATAATGCTTATCCAGGGGCTTCTCCTAAGAAATTGTTATGGCTCACGAAACTGATGCTCATCCCATTCATCGCCGTACCATTATGGTGGACCTTTACTTCGCCTCCACCCATTCTTTCAGAGTTTATGGCTGGTTCAGCCGTGGCTCAGGCTGGGATATTCTTTCTTGTTGTTGGGGTTTCCATGTACTGGAAAAGAGCAACAAAATGGGGGGCCATAGCCACCATAATCTATGGTTTAATCCTAACGCTCCTCCATCCCAAGGCATACGGAAAATTTGTTGGCCTGCGCCATTGGGGCTACTGGGCATTACTGCTGATGTTCGGCTCAGCCCTAATCTACTTCCTCTTGAGCCTAGCCACAAAGCCTCTCCCAGAAAGAAAACTCAAAAAACTATTCCCAAAAAGGAAAGCCAGTTAACCTTCAAGTTTTTTGAAGCGATTTGTTCACTTTTAAAAACTACTTGAATTCCAGAAATATTATTCAATGCATATCCATTTTGTAAGGATTTTCTCCAACCTAGAAATATTTGATTCATAGTAAATTTTCTCACTCTCCATT
>JAYEKF010000090.1:0-6514 GCA_034660895.1 Thermoproteota archaeon
TACAGCAGTTTCACCTGGAAGGGTCTGGAAAACGCTGGCATCCACACCAGCCTAGCCCTCTGCTTGGTCTACGCAACGGTTATCGCCGCTTTAAAGCTGGGTCGCCCAGACTTAACTGGGAGCATAGCATACTTCGCGTAACACAATCACCGCAAAAAGAATAGGACGATGCAAGGGCAGAGTAGGGTAGGCTTGTCCTTCTTATGGTTTAACCGGGTAAGCCCTTATTCTTTACGTCCTTCACCCTAGCATACAACTGCATCTCCTCCACAACAAACAAAAAGATCAAATCAACACCTACAAAAACACCTACATAAAAACAAAAACCTAATTATTTAATTCCCCCGCATGCCTGCACCCACTTGCACTTTAGTTCTATTTCTCCTTTTAAAAAACAATATGTCAATAGTTGCATTTGACGCCGGTGATTTCTCTCGCTGGAAGAAAGTCAATGGCCAAAAGAAGACGATTTTCTTTACGCCATTAGGTGTTGGTATAGTCGTAAAACAAGGAAAAGAAGAACAATTTAAATCAATTTATCATAGTTCACGCAAAAAGCTCATAGAAGACTTTCAGGTTCCAACTAAACGGCTTGTTTACTCTCACAGTAATCTCTGGAAGGAGGTTGACCATGCGAAGGCAATTCCAATTTGCGACAGGATCGTTACTGACCTTCAGAAGACTATTGAATACATTTTTTGTTCATTCGTAATTTTGCCGCCAAAAGAGATCAAGAAGGTCTCTGTTGGAGGTTATGGTTGCCCTTTAGAAGAGATTCATACCATGAAGTCCCTCCGGGCTCTTACCCCGATGTTTTCATACATCACCGCTTGGGCTTACAGTGGTAGACATCGGTTCGAGAGAAAAACAGAGTATTTAATCGATAATTTCTCAAGCAAACACACTACTGCATGGCGTGATTTAACCAGCCATGTTGTTCCAAAGATATTTCCAAAAGGTGACGAATGCAACGAATTTATCTCAGTTGCTGATATGGTTTGTTACTTAACGGAAAAAAAGCTTTGGGATCAGAAACTATGGTTGGAACCGAATAACGTTGAAAAAGTATGGGATAACTACGATTTTTGTGTAGAAACAAGGTTTCTCGACAAAAGAGTTCAGTCAAAAATTAGATGGTACAGCAAGCAGGAAATCTCCACAGAGAATTATCTTACCCGTCCTATGGTTTTCATAGATATTGAGGGAATAAGCATTTCAGAGCTTGGGCGAGGCCCCATTACGAGCGCTGCTACATACGCTTGTTCCAAAGGAGGAGCTTTTCAGGGTTTCGATCAGCATATTGACTCAAAAAAGATTAGAGATGGCGATATTTACGTATATGCTGGAAGAGAAGCCAAGAAAAGAGCTACTGCCTTTAAAGATATGTTTGATATTGAAGTTTATTCAGTTAAGGAACTCAGAGCAAAAACAGAACATCTTTTAAATTGAAGTACATATTTAATATGATACTTTCGCGGATAATCCCGACCAGGAACTATTCGCAAATGATAATAATAAACAAGTAGAAAAGCTTTACGATTCTACACTCCACGATTTTTGCTCTAAAGTTTAGAGATAAGAAACTTTAATGTTTAGAGAAAGCAAAACACCTAAAAAATGGGGGTTTGAGGGGGACATCACCACATTGAACGAGTTTAGAGAAACCTATAAAACTTGTCTAAGTTGGTTACGTTTTTGATCTTGCTCTCAAGTTACAACTGTTAGTGATGAATTAATGCTTGTCGGACGATTAAAGTTGCTCAATAATCCGTTGTCCCCATTTTGATGACAACAACGGTTAAATATTCCCGCCACTGTAATGCGTAGACTAACTTGGAAGAGGAATCAAGCATGGTCAATGAAGGAAGAGGAAGATTGTTCAGGAGAAAAGACGGAAAATACCTGATCTACCTGCCAAAAGACTTAGCAGAAGATAGCATGTTTCCCTTTAAAGGCGCCGACTCCATACGTGTTAAGGTGAGTTTCGAACTCGGCGGAGACAAACTAACCATAGAGAAATGGAAAAAGGGAAAGGCGTAACCTCCGCAAGTTTTCTCCTTGAGTAAACACCATATATTTCCCTCTATTTACTCTCAAATGGGTAGTGAACAGTAGAAACGCTATTAAACACGCTTCCAAAGTTACTTTTCAAGAGCTGATGTTATGAAGTTCAAAACAGTCCTCAATAAGATTCAAAAAGAGCTTAAAAGAAAAGAAGAGGTTCGAGAAGAGCTTAAAAGGGACATGCGGAAAGCAACCCGCCTCTCCAAACAAGCAATTTTTCTCATCCATCAAGAACGATTCAAAGACGCAGAAAAACTACTAGAGGATGCAACTAAAATTTTCGCTAAACTCCAAAAAGTTTCCAAAAACTATCCAGATTTGGTGTATGAAGGCTTTGTTAATTCAGCGTTCGAGGAAAACACTGAAGCGCACACATTCCTCCGTTTAGTTAAGGAAAGCCGATTTGTAAACCCTTATGAGCTGGGGATTCCCTCAAGATCCTACCTGCTTGGGGTAGCGGATGTGATTGGCGAATTTAGACGTAAAGCTTTAGACATGATCCGCAAAGGCGATGCAAAGGAGGCGGAGAAATGCTTGGAAATCATGGAACACATTTACACTGAGTTAACCGCCGTGGACGACGCTTACCTGCTTGTTCATCAGCTGCGAAGAAAATGTGATGTTGCGAGACGCCTAATCGAAATAACTCGGGGAGACGTCACTATGGAGGCTCGAAGAAACTTGCTGGAAAGTCGCATGGAAAAACTTGAGAAACGTTTGGAAGAAAGCGGTTAGAAGCAATAAAGACTAATTTTGGCAGTAAAAGGCTTGCCTCAGTTGACAGCAAATTTGTTGAGATAAGTGGCTTGAAATACTTTGGGAAAACTGAAAGAGAGGTAACCCGAAAAAAATTTGGAAACTGATATCCTACACATGGAGAAGATGGAAATTATTTCTCCCAAACATCGAGAGGAGGCTTGTGATCGGGAGGTATCGGCGACCGATATTTCTTATTACCTATTCTTTGTTTATGTTCCTCCCTCGCTTTGTTTAATGCATCCTTGTTTGTCAGGAGATCAATAGCTGTAGCAGCCATCACCTTCGCTGCAAATATCAAAGATGTATGTCCAAGTCCAACTCCGTTTTGCGCTACGGCTTGCCATGAATGTGCAGGTGTACCTAAAATCCAAGTAGCAGTATTAAACTCTACGGTGGGTGTTTGCCAACTTACGTCAGCTACATCGGTGCTGCCATGGCTAACTTCGCCTTCACCCCAAGGATCAGGAACTTCATCATCTATCAATTTATCTACAAGTTTCTTCCAGCCTGGACGTTTAGATTTCTTTAATTGGGCAATTTTCGTTTCAGGCGTGATTGTCTTAGCAATTTTCTCAGCAAACTTCCAATCTTCATCGTTATACTTTGGAAGCCCGATTTCACGCATGTTCTTAACAATCAGCTCTCCGATGGTTCTATTAGGAATATAATTGTAACTCCCTTCAAGGAACTCTGTCTTTAACTCAGTTTTGGTCATTATTGCTGCTCCTCTCGCTATGTCAAATACCCAATTATATATGAACTCCAGCTGATCCCGCTCTGGCGCTCTTACATAGTACCAGCTTCTAGCGTATGGTGGCACAATGTTTGGCTGGTCTCCACCCTTTTCAATTACGTAGTGTATTCTTGCATCTTGGATTATATGTTCCCTCAGATAGTTTACACCAACATTCATCAGTTCCACTGCATCCAATGCGCTTCTACCTTGTTCAGGGGAGCCACCAGCATGGGAAGCTTTACCATAAAAATGGAATTTAACCGAGTTGACAGACAAGCAGCTTCTTAAGGGAACTGCATTCATAGTACCCGGATGATGGCTGATTACCGCGTCTACATCGCTGAAATAGCCATCCCTAACCATGTACACCTTACCTGAGAAATTTTCCTCAGCTGGGCATCCAAAAAATTTGATTGTGCCCTTCATTTTGTGTTTTTCCATAGCTTTCTTTACTGCCATAGCTGCTGCCGTACCGCTTGTTCCGTGAATATTGTGTCCACATCCATGCCCCGGCTTTCCGGATTCTAACAGCTCCTTCCATGGAACCCTCTTCTGCGATAGCCCTGGTAGCGCATCGTATTCACCCATTATTCCTACAACTGGTTTTCCTTCACCCCAGCTAGCTGCGAAGGCTGTAGGCATACCTGCAACTCCACGTTTAACCCTAAATCCGTGCTTCTCTAACTCATCTGCTAGAAGCGCTGAAGACTTAAACTCAATTAAGCCCAACTCAGCAAACTCCCACACTTTATCGCTTATTTCAATAAGTAGCTTCTTATTATTCTCAATCCAGTCAGCAGCGTATTCCTTATCAACAGACACGAATAACACCTAGAATATACTGGTAAAAGCCCATCGGGTTTTTATGATTTTCTGAGCTATTACCCTAATATCGTAACTTAGTCTTTAAACTTCTAAACTTCCTACGGAAACCCCGTTCCAACAGGCACATGTAAATCTGACTTATTTATTGGTTGAACCACGCGGTGAAGTCATCAGTATTATCTATCTTGTTTTACTACAAGTAGAACAAGGGTTAACTATTCTAGAAAAGAAAAAATGAGAGTTTACGGGAGACATCTCCATGGAAGTGTGTCGAATAGGCTAAAGCTTGATAAACTTTTAGCAACACATTAAGGAGACACTGCTCTTAGGCAGTGCAGGAGTTCGGCTTTAAGTTGCCGATTGTGAGTTCGAAGTTTTCGGTGGAAAAAGCGCATGCCATGCAGTTGCAGCTCTCTGAACGGGTGATTTGTAAGGATGTGCTTCCGGAAGCTATCCGGTACGTAGCTGGAGTAGACATTTCATATACTGGGGATGTTTCCATCGGAGCGGTTGCTGTTCTAGACTTCAACTCTTTATCGCTTGTTGAATCACAGACTGCTTGTTGCAACACACGTTTCCCTTACATTCCAACTTTACTATCCTTCAGGGAGATTCCCCCAGCCATTTCAGCTATTAAAAAACTGCGGACGTCAACAGATGTTTTCCTTGTAGATGCACATGGAGTCGCCCATCCTTATCGACTTGGGTTCGCGAGCTACCTGGGATTAGTGATTGATAAACCTACCATCGGAGTTGCGAAAAACTTGCTTTGCGGAACGGTTGAACCTTTCTGCGGTCAAGATTGGGCGGCTATCAAAGATAACGAGGAAATCATTGGCGGAGCCGTTGTCACCAAACGGGGAAGGAAGCCGATTTACGTGAGTGTAGGCCATAAGGTCTCGTTGGAAACCGCCATCAAAATTGTTAAACACTGCACTCCAAACCAGCGTATTCCGGAGCCCACCCGAAAAGCTCACATAATAGCAACTGAAGAAAGAGACAAACTGAAGAAAAAACGGATGTGACTGTTTTGAATCCTCAACTAGAGAAAATTGTGAACAAGATTAAAGATAAGGCGCTCAGAAAAAAAGTGATTCAGCTCATCGAAAATCCAACTATCCAAATCGGAGGTGAAGTGTTCACGGGGTTACCTCTAGACCTTTCACCTGCTGGAATATCACGTCACCACAGTCATCCAGGAGGTTTAATTGAACACATAGTAGCCGCATCGGAGATTGCTCTATCCTTATGCAATGTTGTGAAGAAGGTTTATTGCGGTCGTGTAAACCGTGACCTGGTGCTCGCTGGAGTGGTACTGCACGATGTTTTCAAATCGTTAACTTACCAAGTTAGGGAGAACGGAACCTACCGAATGACCCATCTCGGTGAGCGGTTAGACCACTTGACTTTGATGGTTGCCGAAATGGTTCGAAGAGATTTTCCATTAGATTTGATTCACGTAGTTTGTGCGCATCACGGCGGTGAGGCGGGTCCAATTTGGCCGAGAACTGTTGAAGCATTGATTTGCCACTTAGCTGACTTAACGGATTCCCGGTTAAACGGTGAGGTTTTGAGGGCGGCGAGGTATCTTTCAAGAAAAGCAACAGGTGAAGAGTTGGGGCGCATTACTTCGAAGGAAGCTTTCGAAATAGTTGAGTCGAAGGTAACCGAAGGTTGGGAAGGTGTGGAGGAGGCTGTGGAAAAAATAAGAAAGAGAAGAATGCTTGCTTCAAAACGTTAGCCCGTTAAATTGTAATGGTTTTCACATCTAAGGTTGCTGTGTTCAGAACCGCTATGGTAGGTTTCCCAGTTAAATATCCACATGCTTCTCCCGGGTTTATGATAAGCGTTTCTGCTTTCCGATAAGTTTTCGCCTCATGTGTATGTCCATGCACAATCACATCGTAACTTTCAGAGTTGATAAGCGACCGCAACAAATCCTCTTCGTCACCATGCAGCATCACAATTTTCACGCCGTCAACAACGATTTCGGCAAATCTCCCACGGAGTTCGGCGCCGAGGCTTGCAAACTGTTTTCTAAGTAGTTCCCTGTCGCCGTCGTTGTTGCCTAAAACTCCAATCAAATCTGCGTTTAAGGGCTTAAAATGTGGTAGAACGAAGGGCGCGACG
>JAYEKF010000091.1:0-6483 GCA_034660895.1 Thermoproteota archaeon
CAGAAATCTTAGTACAAGGTCTGGCCAGAGACCTATCACTAAAGCAATTGCAGCCAACGCAACTATTGGAGTACACGTCATCCAAGATGCTTCCTTTGTGTTTTCTAATCTTTTCGGAGTAGTTCCAAAGAACGCTCTCCATAGGAACCAGAGGTAGTATCCGGCGGTGATTGCGGTGCTAACTACGGCGATAGTGGTGATGAGCAGTTTTCCGGAGAAAATTCCTCCTGAGAAAATCATCCATTCACTCCAAAAACCGTTTAAGGGAGGGGTTCCAGCTAGGGATAAAGCGCCTATGAACGATGCAATGCAAGTTATAGGCATTTTATCAGCCAATCCCCCAAGCTTTTTGATGTTGCGTGTTCCCGTTTGGGACATAATTGCGCCAGCGCACATAAAGAGTAAACTTTTACAAATAGCATGATTAACTACGTGAAAGAGTCCGCCGGTTGCCCCTAATGTTGAGCCAACTCCAAGTCCGAAGAAGATGTAGCCCATCTGGCTGATACTGGAGTATGCAAGCAGTCGTTTTATATCTGTTTGAGCAATAGCCATAATTCCACCATAAATCATGGTGATGACGCCGAGAATCGCCAAAACATCTGATGTCTGCACTACTGTTGGGCCAAAACCGGAAAGAAGGATTCTTGCGAAGGCGTATGCACCACACTTAATCATGACGCCGGAAAGCATAGCACTTATAGGTGTGGGAGCTTCAGCGTGGGCGTCTGGAAGCCATGTGTGCACTGGGAAGATCGCCATTTTCACGGAAAACCCAATCAATAACAGAACAAACACTGTAAGTATACTGCTTGGAGGGATGTCGGCTGAGATTCGTGGCAATTCGGCGAAATCAAAGGTGTGTGGGTCCGTGAATACGTAGATTGACAGTATTCCCATAAGCATGAAAAGCGCCCCGATGTGCGTGAATATGAAGTATTTGAATCCTATGGTTAACCGTTTTTTAGATGCTCCCCATGAGGCTATCAAGAAGTAAGACGGTATAAGCATCAGCTCCCAGAAAAGATAAAATTGTATAAGGTTTGCGGAAAGCATCACCCCCATCATTCCAGCCATGAAAAGCAACAGGTTCGCATAATAGCCGGCTTGTCCACGCTTATCTTCCATGTACTTGATTGAGTAAAAACATGAAAGAGCACTTACAACTGCAACGATCAATGCGATAGGAAAGCTAATCATGTCAACCATAAAACCCAGTCTAAGATGGATTGACGGTACATGAATCCAAGCATAGGTATCGTGTATGAGTTTCCGTTCAATGACGTCTGTTACCATGGAGAGCATCATGCAAACAGACAGCGAGGCCGCTATAGTCGCTACCCATCCAACGTACTTTTTAGCATGGTTTCCAAAAACGTAGATGAGGATTGCTGAAATTATGGGGAGAATAACGGCCAACAAAGGAGCGTGAGAAATCAAGGCAGCTTCACCTTAAGGCTCCAAATGCAAACAGTAGAACTATTACTAACATAGCTCCGATAAAAACGGCTAGCATGTTATAACCTAACACTCCTGTGTGAGTTTTTCTGAAACGTCGAGAGAATGATGTAGTAAGGTCGGCTATAAAATAATTTAGTGCGTCGATTCCCTTAAGCTCCGGATACTTATACATGACACTGGATAATCGTCTAAAAAAGTCTGCAACACCATAGTTCAATGCGTCGATACTACGCTCCAAGTACGTATATACGAGCTTAGACGACTTTCTAAAAAACGATGCAACGGCGTAGTTCAACGAGTCGATGCTGAGCTCTAAGCGTTCATAGGCAATGTTGGAAAATGCCTTGGTTCCATCTGCAACCTTGGAGTAAAGCGCGTTGATATAGCATCGTTTCCACAGAAAAAAGTAAACTTTCCGTAAGAATCGGTGTTCCTGAATTAATTTATCTGGGTTGACTCGGCGTGCTATGTATAACTGGTATGCGGGGTATCCTCCAACTGCTACCGCTATGCATGTTAAAACTGTACTTATGGAGGGAACGATGTACCTCAGAACCTCGAAAATATTGCTAAAAGTTAGTGTGTCTAAGAGAGGTAGGAGAAACTTGTTAAAGCTAGGGATTAAAAGAAGTGCTAGAAAATCTAAGAATGCGGTAATTAGAAGTGTTGCGGTAAGGGAATTACGCATTAAAGATGGAGGATTGTTAATCGCCTTCCCCTTTGACCTATAACCCTCCTTTCTGAAGATAAGCCCCAACATTCTGAGCGCGTAAAAGGCGGTTATTCCAGCTCCAACTATTAACAGAGCAAAAATCAGGTAGCCAGACATCATAAGCGTGAACTGCCCTTTTAAGCCAGCTTCTCTTGCAAAATCCCAAGCGACTGTTTGAATCCAGTTCGTACACCAAAACCCGCTTAGCGGCGGTATACCTCCTAGAGCAAGAGCTCCCACTTCCATGCTTCTATGCGCGATTCGACTTTTGAATCCTCCCATACGGCGCAGATCGTCTGAGCCAACTGCGTAGGAAATGTACGCCGCAGTGAGGAAAAGCAGCGCTGAGACGAAGGCGTCCACCGTAAGAAGGAAGGTGCCGGCTAAATATCCCCAGCTCATGTCAGCCATTAACCCCGCTAAGCCAAAAGCTGCCATCATGTATCCGATCACGCTTGAAATGCAATACGAGAGGACTTTGAATATATTAGCTTGGGCCATTGCTATAAGAGCGCTAATCACAGCGGTGATGGCACCAACAAACGCCATAACTAAAAAGAAGTTAACCATGCCACTGTATCCCATGAGGGAAGCTTCATGGAAAATTGGAAGAACTCTGGCCATAAGAAAAGGGCCAGCCAAACATTCAGTTAAAGCGTTGAAAGAGGAAGGTGAAGCCGCCAGTGCATCCGGAAGCCATTCTTGCAAGGGAAACTGAGCTGACTTTCCTACAGCTCCACCAAAGAATATGAGGGCTGTAATAAAAAGCAACCCAGACCTAGATAATTCTACCATCCAGTTGTTGTTTTGCGAGAGTTCCATAATGTTAAGAGTGTGAGAATAGGCGTAGATTATCAAAATAGATGCGAGCAAGAGCACGTCTGAAACGTGGAGGACAAGGAAAGTTTTCAAGCCTATATGCGCCTTGTTGGGGTCTTTGTGCCAAAAAGCTGCAAGGCCGGTGCAACATATCCCAACTATTTCCCAACCGATGAACATGAAAAGGAGGTTATCTGCCATTACTATCACTACGTATCCGCCGATGAAAAGCTGTATGAGAAACCAGAACCGAGCCAAACTTGGCTCTTCTTGCATGTAGGCGACGGAAAAAACTGTAACTAGAAATCCTATACAAGTGATTACGCTTGCCATAAGCACGCTTAAGGGATCAACGTATGCACCAAATTGAATAATGCTGTTAGAAATCCACGGAACCGTCAAATCGGGCTGAACTGCTCCAAAATAGATATCTGGGATCATCGAAAAAGAGAGGAGAACACTCATTCCGATGGACAACACGGCTAGATAACTGCTGAATTTTCGACGAATTGCACCAACTAACGGTGTGACTGCGGCTCCGAGAATTGGGATGAGCCAACAAAGCCATGGCGCATACGGAAGCAATAAGAGACCCTCTTAATGGAATCCAACTTAATCACAAGGGTATACTTAATTATTTTGAACTTTACTTTAATTGAATACGCTTTCTTACTGGTTTACAGTCTCGTTACTAGACTAGTTTTTAAAATTGCGCAGACATACGCGCGTTAGGAAAGAGGGGTGCAGATTGTATTACGGAATATGTTAACCCTCTTATGAAATACGCCCTCCGAATATGAACAACAAAATTATCAGCAACACGATGCCCATGAAAACTGCCAGCATGTTGTGAGATAATACCCCCGTATGGGTCTTTCTGAAACGTCGAGAGAATGATGTAGTAAGGTCGGCTATAAAATAATTTAGTGCGTCGATATTGAGCTCTAAGCGTTCATAGGCAATGTTGGAAAATGCCTTGGTTCCATCTGCAACCTTGGAGTAAAGCGCGTTGATGTAACATCGATTCCAAAGAAAATCATAAGTTTTCTTCAAGAAACGGTGCTCTTCAATTAACTTAACTGGATCAGATTGACAAGTTATATACAGCTGGTATGCAGAATAGCCCCCGATAACTAGTGCTACGCAAGTTATTCCAAAACTTGGTGAGAGAAACGCCCGTTTCAGAATATCGATGACTTCCTTGTAAACCATACTTTGGTATAAAGGAGGAGGTGAGAAGAACTCATGAAACCTTGTGATGATAAACGGCGCAAACACGCCCATAATAATAGTGGCTGAGGCTAGAATTACCATCGGAACCAACATTATAGGTGAAACTTCGTTAATAGGTTCTCCTTCGTCTTCGAGCTTCTCTACATGCTTACTTTCTCGATTAAAAACCAGACCCATCATACGTACAATGTAAAAAGTTGTGATTGCAGCAGTGACCATCAGAAAAAAGAATAGCCCATAAGCGGAAAACATTAAGGCAGATTGTCCTAGCCTCCCCGCTTCTTGTGCAAGCTCCCAAGTCGCACTATAAATTGCTTCTTCACTCCAAAATCCGCTCAAAGGAGGGATACCAATGGTAGCAAGGGCCCCGATAAGCATACACATAAATGTAATGGGCATGTGAACCTTAAGTTCACCCATGTCAAACATGTCTTGAGACCGAATCCTATGCAAAATTGCTGCCGCAGATAGGAAGAGGAGTCCAGATATGATGGTGTCCGTCATTTTATGAAAAATGCTTGCTAAATATCCAGCAGCTGGATCAGTCATTAATCCGCTCACCCCAAAAGCAACTATCATATAGGCGTATTGACTGATGATAGAGTACGCCAAAAGTTTCACTATGTTTTTTTGGACCATAGCCATGCTCGCTCCAAATAGTGCAGTAAACGCACCGATCCACGCGACGGCTAAGAAGAAGATGGTTAACTCTCCATACCCTTCAGCAGCATGTAACATTGGAAAAATCCTAGCTACCAAATACACTCCTGCTAACACCTCCGTGGTGGCGTTAAATGATGCGGGCGTGGCAGCCATTGCGTCCGGCAGCCATACGTGTAAGGGAAATTGAGCCGACTTTCCCATGGCTCCGCCAAAATATAAAAAGAAAGTGACGAGCAATAAGCCAGATCCTGACAACTTCGCTATATCTATATCTAAGAAGTTGAAGGTGTGGGGTGATGAATAAAAGTACATGATCAAGATTGACATTAAGAGAGAAAGGTCGCCGACACGGAGCAACAAGAATGTCTTCAAGCCGTAACGAGCGTTTTCTGGATTCTTGTACCAGAAGGTGACTAAGGCGTAACAGCATACGCCGACGACTTCCCAACCTACATACAGTTGAAGAAGATTGTCCGCCATAACCACCATAACCATTCCACCAATGAAGAGCTGCGTGAAAAACCAGTATCTGGTTAAGCCAGGATCTCCACGCATGTATTCCAAAGAGAACATAAGGACCAAGAGCCCTATGCCACTGACTAAGCTGGCCATGAGTACACTTAAAGGATCTATGAGAACTCCTAGATTTATGCCGAGAGAAGTGACCCACGGAATCTTCCAGTTAACCAAAGTTCCCCCATGAACATCTGGCATCATAGAGAATGAAAAAATGACGCTAGCTCCAACAAATGCACCTGGCGCATAGTCTCTGAGCCTACGATGCGCTAAGGCAAAGAGTGGCGTAAGGATAGCCCCAATTATCGGAATGAGCCAGCAAAGCCATGGTGCGTACGGAAGCAAAAAACTGTCTCCTGCAGAGCGTGTGTTGAAATATGAATTCTAGACTAAAAAGCTTAAATATTAAAAAACCGTGCATAGGCGCCGAAAAACGCTTGAGCTTAAGAACTTTTGGCAAGTTGAGCTTGATTATTTGATCTTAGTTTTAGGGGTAGCGAATTTTTGTTTTTTGGCTTTAGAGATTTTTTCTTAACGCGTGTATCACGTCGCTTCTTGTTAAGATTCCCAATAACGAACGTGTGTCTTTTTCATCTACAACGAGGAGCCTTCCAACATTGTGTTTGCTCATTTTTTCGAAAGCTTCGGCAACAGAGTTACTAGGAAAAACTACAACTAAACGTTTCGTGGCAATTTCACCAACAGTAACGCTACCTCGCTTCTCTTTAGCAACTTTCATTGCATCCTGTAAGGTAACAACCCCCACGATTCTCTTCGATTCATCCATTATTGGGAAGCCTATGTGATGATGTTTAGCTATTTTGTCGAGAAGCTCATTAACTGTCATGCTTGGCTGCGCTGCAATCACTTTTTTCGTCATAATTTATTCTACTTTCACTTCTTCCAGTACGCTGATTTCGGTGGCGATTGGTCTTGTAGAAAACTCTGCTACGGTAGGAACAGGAATACCTGCTTTCTCCATAGCCTTAATTTCCTGTAAAGCGGCGTTTCTTTTATGAGAGGACAACTGGATTAAGTGAGCTAAAGTTTCCGGTTCAGCCTCTACCTTTTTATTTGTT
>JAYEKF010000092.1:0-6403 GCA_034660895.1 Thermoproteota archaeon
CGCTTTAGCTGCGGTGAAAATTTTAGCGCTGTCTAACCCTAAGCTGCTTGAAAAAATTGTGAATTACCGGCAGAAGTTGAGAGAGAACGTTTATGAGACGGGCAACCGATTAAGTGAACTGAGAAAGGGTAGCATGGATGACTTCTGAGCAGGTGGTTCTGGAAACAAACCTTTCCTTGCCCGTGTTTAAACGTGGGAAAGTACGGGATATCTACAATTTGGAAGACAGATTGTTAATTGTTTCCACTGACCGAATTTCAGCTTTTGATGTTGTCTTGCCGAATGGTATCCCACATAAAGGAGAAACATTAAACAGGCTGTCCGTTTACTGGTTCAAAAAAACAAGTGAAATTATTCCCAATCATGTTTTGGATGTTGTAGACCCAAGAACTGTTCTGGTTAAAAAGGCTGAGCCGATAAAAATCGAATTTGTCGTTCGGGGCTACTTATACGGTTCCGCTTGGAAAAACTATAGAAAAGGAAAACCTATCTGCGGAATCCAGTTGCCTCCAGGTCTAAAAAAGGCGGAACAACTGCCGGAGCCGGTGTTGACGCCTACTACAAAAGCGGAAACTGGACATGACATTGAAATGACTAGGGAAGAAGTTGTTAGACAAGTTGGGAAAGACGTCGCTCAGGAAATCGAGGAGACGTGCCTAAAAATTTACGAAAGAGCGTTCAACCAGGCGAAAGCTAATGGAATTTTGGTCGCTGACACCAAACTGGAGTTCGGCTTATGCGACAACGAATTAATTCTAATCGATGAGTTGTTTACTCCGGATTCCTCTAGATTTTGGCCCTCAGTAGAATATGAGGTTGGAGAAGATCAATCGAGCTTTGACAAACAGTACATCCGAGACTACTTGAGCTCACTTGGTTGGAATAAAAAGCCTCCAGCGCCAAGCCTACCTGAGCATGTGGTTTGGGAAACTTCAAAGAGGTACATCGAAGCCTATGAGAAATTAACTGGGAGAAGCTTCTAACAAAATTTTAAAAATCTTAACCGTACCGTTAGGAGTAGGTGTCTCTCATGACTATCGAAAGGGAAGAAATGCAGGAAATTGTAAAAGGCTATCAGAGGCCGATATGCTTAAACCTAGGTTCTCATTCGGCTTTGGATGCTTGGCAAGCTCAACGAAACTATAATTTGCGAAGTATCATCTATGTCCCCCCTCAACGTGCACGAATTTATATGCAGAATCCTATGGTAGGCAAACCAGAAGAAATTGTGGAAGACTTGCCAGACTTGGTTAGAAGAGATTTACGAGTTGTAAACGACCCGGAGGACATCCATAAAAAAGACGACTGGCGAAGCATCATCCTCATCCTCGACGACTACTCTGACATCGTCAAACACGTGGACAAACTTGTCGACTTAGAATGCCTACAGATTCCCAACCGGGCTTTCTCTGTTTACGTGGGCGGCGACGAACACTGCAGTGTTATTGAAAACAAGTTTACCGTTCCCATCGTCGGCTCGCGGAAGTTGTTAAAAATTGAGAATCGAGGGGAAGTTGAAAGGGATTACTACTGGTTCGCAGAAAAAGCGGGGATTCCAATTCCAAAGGAGTATGAGTTTGCGGCTTATGAAACTGGTATACGGTTCAAAGAGCCTGTGGAAGAGCCTATGTTATTAAAGGCGGAGCATGCCCACCGAGCGTTTGAAAGGGAATTCATTTTCGCAGCTAACTCTCAAGACTTGGAAGAAAAAGTGGAAAAGGAAATAAAAGCAGGA
This sequence comes from Thermoproteota archaeon, assembly GCA_034660895.1. GTDB lineage: Archaea > Thermoproteota > Bathyarchaeia > Bathyarchaeales > JAYEKF01 > JAYEKF01. The sequence continues at coordinate 1,736 of JAYEKF010000092.1, forward strand.
AACTTAAACGAGGAATGTTTAGAGAGAGGCAGAGTTGAACAAATCGTTTTAGGACCGCACGCCAACTTCAACTTTTTCTTCTCACCCCTCGACTCAAAAAAGGAATGGGGGGATGTGGACGACTGGTACGTAAAACTCTACCACGTAAGCCTAGAAGAAGCAAGGGTGTGCTTAGCGAACCAGTTTCTTTCAATTGACGAAAGAAGAGAAACCACACTGGATGGGTTAAAGCGGCTGCCTGTGGATGTACAACAAAAACTAAAGAAGATTCCGTCGTTTGAGGTCACCGCGCATGTGCTGATGAGCTTAAGAGAATCCTTGCTTAAAGATGTTCACCGTTACGCCGACCGCTTCTTGCTAGCAACCCGAAAACACGAGCCCCCAGGAATTTTGGGCGCTTGGTGTTTGCAGACTCTTATCACTTGGGACAGGGTGTCCAAATACGAGTTAAGGCCCACTATGAAACTTGATTTCACCAGCGGAGTTGAAGCGAAAACCGCAGTGGATTATGGACTGTACGATGTTCCAGTGGGACAAGAACCGTGCATGCACATCCCAGTTACGCAGGATGTAGCTTTGAGACATGGGGGTGGAACCAACGTTCACATGGGAATTGGGTCACAATATGCTAACGCCAAATATCAGAGACGAATGAGCATGGGCGACCGAATTGCCATGGAAATTCGTAAAGCTTGGAAGCAAAACAAACTTTCAGAAATTGTCACCTAACTTTCTGAGGAAAAACGTTGCCAAAAAAATACACGTATGCAAAAGCTGGCGTAGACCGGGAGCTAAGAGCTGAGTCAAAAAGGGCTTTGCAAATCTTAAAACGAACTTATCAGTTTAGCCAATACGGAAATTTGGTTCGACTTCCCTACGGAAACATTTTCCCGGTCGGCGACCGGTACCTCGACCTTGTCATCGAGGGAGTAGGAACCAAAGTTCTTGTGGCGCAGCTGGCGGAAAAATACGACACTATTGGCGTAGACGGCGTAGCTGTGGCGGTGAACGATGTAATACGGTCTGGAGCTAAACCGTTAGCGGTAGCTGACAACATACACGCGCAGATCTCTGATCCACATTTAGTAGGCGAATGGATGAAAGGCTTCGCAAAGGGAGCTGCCGAAGCAAAATGCTTAGTTCCCAGCGGGGAAATTGGAGATGTCGCCGAAGTCGTTAAAGGATTGGCGGAGGGAAAAGGGTTTGATATGGTCGTCGCGTGCATTGGAGAGTTATTTAAAGAAAAAATTGTATACGGAAGCAATCTCACACCTGGAGACGCCGTGATCGGCTTAAGGAGTTCGGGTATCCACAGCAACGGTGTATCCTTAGCACGAAAAGTCCTTTTTAAACGGTGGGGTGGCAAATACGAACCTCACGTTATTCCGGATGGGCTGGATCAAGAGTTGGTTTACGAAGTTCTTGAACCAACTCGAATATACGTCAAACCGGTGTTAGAGGTCGCAGAGGAATTAGAGTTAAAAGCTGCTGTGCACATTACAGGTGACGCCTACCTAAAGTTCGAAAAACTAATGGAGTTCTCGAAGGGTGTGGGGTTTGAGTTTAACAATTTTAAGCCGCAACCAATTTTTGCTTTGATTCAGAAAACCGCACCTGAAGTTAGAGGTGCTATTACCGACAAGGAAATGCTGAAGACGTTCAACCTGGGATGGGGATTTGCAGTTGTTGTCGATTTAACGAACTTGGATGATGTTGTAGACATTTTGGAGAAGAATGGAGTGGAAGCTCAACAAATTGGGCGAGTTACAGGTGTGAGGAGAATCGTCGCTTTATACAAGGGAAAAAAGATTAGGTTGAAATAGCTACATTATTTTAAACTTTTATTTAAATTTCATGTCAATAAAACTTAAATTTTTAATCCTTTAATTGTAATCCATGATGTACAGAGCAAGAGTTGAGATAAGCCTTAAACCAGATCATTCCGACCCAGAAGGAGAAACCACCGCACGTTCACTACGAGAACTAAACTATCCAGTAGAAAGTGTAGGCGTGAACAAGGTCTACACGATCATTCTCGAAGCATCTTCGCTAAAGAAGGCGAAAAAGCAGGTGGATGAAATGTGTGCGCGGTTGCTCGCTAACCCAACTAAGGATAATTATCGTTTTAAAATTGAGGAAATAAAATGACTCTCTACACTAAAAGGAACGTGCCCTTCCAGCTTTTCGAAATAAACCTGCTAAATGCAGATGAGAAACAGCTTGCCCAAATCAGCCAGGAGCAGGGAATCGGCTTAAACCTCTATGAGATGAAGGCGGTTCAAAATTATTTTTCGAAGAAGGGTAGAAACCCAACGGATGTGGAGCTTCAAACAATCGGCCAAACATGGTCGGAGCACTGTTTCCACAAAACCTTCAAAGGCGATGTCATCAGCAGGGAGGGAAAAATTGAGAGTTTGTTCAAAACCTACATATTTAAGGTGACAAAGGAGCTGAACCCTGAGTGGTGTTTTTCAGTATTCGAAGACAACGCTGGAATTATCGAATTCGACAAAAACTACGCGGTGGCAGTGAAGGTGGAAACGCATAATCACCCCTCAGCCATTGAGCCGTTTGGTGGAGCCGCCACAGGCGTAGGCGGAGTCATCCGAGATATCTTGGGAGTTTGGGCAGACCCCATCGCCTGCACGAATGTTCTGTGTTTCGGTCCATTAGATTATGAATACGAAAAACTTCCAGCGAGAATAAAGCATCCAAAATATCTTTTCCGGGGAGTTGTCGCAGGCATAGGATGCTACGGTAACAACATGGGAATTCCAACCGTGAACGGAGCCGTATACTTCGACGAGGGATATGTCGGCAACATAGTAGTGTACTGTGGATGCGTAGGTTTACTTCCAAAAGAAAAATTTGTGAGAAACGTTAAACTTGGAGACATCATCCTTTTAACAGGCGGAAAAACAGGACGAGACGGCATTCATGGAGTAACCTTCGCCTCCGCCGAACTAACCGAGAAATCAGAGGAAGTTTCCAGACCGGCAGTTCAAATCGCCAACCCAATTCAGCAAGAAAAGCTCAAACGCGCCATCGTGGAAGTTCGAAATCAAAGGTTAGGCTCGGCAATCACGGATTTAGGCGGAGGAGGTTTATCATCCGCTGTTGGAGAAACTGCGCGTCGATTCAACTGCGGAGCCCATGTGGAGCTTGCGAATGTTCCATTAAAGTATCCTATTGTAGCTCCCTGGGAAATTTACGTTTCTGAGTCGCAGGAACGAATGCTTCTGGCGGTTCCAGAAAGAAATCTTGAAGCAGTTTTAGAGATTTTTGTAGGGGAAGATGTGGAAGCTACACCAATCGGCAGATTCATCGATGACGAAGTTCTTCGAGTAGATTATGAGGGTAGACGAGTTGCGGAATTAGACATATCTTTCATGTTCACGCCTCCGAAGGCTAGGAGAACTGCAAAATGGAAAAAGCTAGAATATAAAGAACCTGATTTTCCGGAGCCCCCCGACTTAACTAGAGAGGTTTTAAAACTGCTTTCTTCACCAAACATTGCAAGCAAAGAGTCCGTAATCCGCACTTACGACCATGAAGTAAAGGGTAACACCGTACTAAAGCCGCTACAAGGCAGACATGGAGGCCCGAACGATGCTGCCGTCATTAAACCACTGCCACATTCTTGGAAGGGAATCGTAATTTCATGCGGGATGAACCCGAACTATGGAAAAATTGACCCCTACTGGATGGCTGCCTCCGCCGTCGACGAAGCTGTGCGAAACAACACTGCTGTGGGTGGAAGAAGAATTGCGTTACTCGACAACTTCACTTGGGGAAACCCAGAAAAGCCGAATAGAATGGGAGGACTGGTGAGAGCTTGCCAAGCCTGTTACGATTTCGCTAAAGCCTTCCAAACACCGTTCATTTCTGGAAAAGACAGCTTATACAACGAGTCACCACTAGGTCCCGTGACACCTACGCTGCTCATCACCGCCGTCGGCGTAATTCCAGATGTAAGGAAAACGGTTTCCATGGAAACAAAAAAACCTGGCGACCTCGTCTACATCGTTGGGCGAACCTATGCGGAGTTGGGGGGGTCCGAATATTACAGGTTAAGAGGTTTTATCGGAAAAACTGTTCCAAAAGTAAGAGTTGGTCAAGCGAGAAAAAGTATAAACGCTGTAGTTAAAGCTGTTGACTCCGGTTGCATCCAAGCTTGTCACGACCTTTCTGAAGGTGGTTTGGGTGTGGCAGCTGCTGAAATGGCTTTCAGTGGTGGGTACGGAATGGAATTGGGTTTGGAAAGAGTTCCAACCTCTGAGGGAATGAGGAGAAACGATTTTGTTCTTTTCTCGGAGTCTAACAGTCGCTTCTTGTTAGAGGTTCCAGAAAAACATAGAGAGCAATTTGAATCTTCGATGAAAAGCGACATTTATTCCCTAATTGGTAAAATCACGAAAGATCGTTCTTTACACATTTTTGGTCTGGATGACGAAACTGTTGTTGACGTTCCGTTGGCTGAGTTGAGGCACCATTGGAAGAGTGGGCTGGACGGGGGACGATGAAGAAAGAAGAAATTCGCGTTTGCATCTTGCGGGTGGGTGGAACCAACTGCGACGCAGAAACCAAGCAGGCGTTCAATGATCTGGGTGTCCAAGCGGAAATCGTTCACCTCAACCAGATTGTTAAGAAAAGAAACTTGTTGGATTA
>JAYEKF010000093.1:0-8083 GCA_034660895.1 Thermoproteota archaeon
TTTAGAGGGAATTCCAAGCTTCATAGTATCCGGTAAGGAACAAGTTCTTCTTTGGGTTAAAAACAGCGGAGAAAATGGAGAAAACCATGAGGTTGCTGCTTTGTGGACAAATTACGAAGCTTTTCATAAAACCTTGCAAACCCTTTTCCTCGAATTATGGAACTCCAAAACACGTTAGAAACAACGCGAACGGTCATCAAAAAAGAAGGTTTAACCTTACATTTGAGCATCAATCGAGCTTGTGGATTAGAATTCCAAAAATGTGTAGCATCCTGTTACACACAAATTATCTTACTTTTCGATGCCATGTTTTATAGCACTTACTAGTTTGGAGAGAAGAATGTGACAAATCTTCTAAAGAGCAAGAAGGGGCTTAGCACTGTAGTTACGACGTTGATTATTCTGGTGGTTTCAGTGTTGCTTGCGACTGTTGTGACGTACTACGCTATTAACATGACTACGACTAGGGTGCAGGAGGAAAACTTGAAGGTAACGAAGGCTCATATATGGGCTAACAGTTCCTTCCAGCAGGCTGGCTTTGTCATTAAGAATATTGGTGGAAGGGACACTCTCATCGATAAGATTCAGGTGCGCGGCTACGAAATAGCTTGGGTGCCCATATATTATAACAGAACAGCTTCAGAACCTCAAGCCGATTTGACTATTATTCCCTTAGCGACGCTGAAGACCAACTGGTCTAACGCTACAGCTGATTTGTCTTTGAAGTCGGGTGAATGCTTAGTCATATACATTGATACGCCAGGAACCATATCTGTAAGTGACATAGGAACAACCGCAAGCATCACAGTTTTCACAGCCAGCGCGCAGTACAAGGTAGAAGTCAACGTTGAATCCGCCAGCTAAAAAACACCCCTCCTTTTTTTCTTTTCCTTTTTTTGTTTGATTTTGTACTTTTTATTGAATTCTATGAACAAGCAAATCAAGCATTTCTTATCATGGAATTTCCGTCAGTTTCTCATATGTAGATTTAGCGTCCACTTATGTGTAGTATTGTTCTACACACAAACCATCATATCTCCATAAAATCGAACATCATGTTGGAGAAGCCATGTTAGGCGAGGGAAGGGTGACGTATCTCTCTCCAAACCAAAACCCCCAACCCCTCCCTCATCCCTCCTTTCCATTAAGAGGCATCACAGTGATCAATAAAAAACTTAAAAAGACACTTTCAAAGTTATGGCGGTCGAAAAGAGCAGTCGCCATCCCAGTGACCTTTCTAATCCTTTTTGTTTCGCTCGTTACAATAATTTCAGCGACTTACTGTTTCGCCGTTACAAGAATCAGCGCAAAAGCCACAATGCTACAGGTTTCGGCAGCGAAACAGAGCATGCTTCAATTAGACTACAGTGTTGGACTGACAGCTTGGTCCCCCGGAGCCTCAGAAGTCTCCCATTTTGATGACTGCGGAGGAGAATTAAAAACCAAGCCTTCCGCAAGAACATTGACACTTAATCTCACAGTTGGCTCATTCTATGAGGTTGTTTTCAACAGCTCCCTCGGGGAAATTGTGTATGAGTTACCTCCTTCAGAGTCTTCGCTATGTGACTTTTTCTTAAGAGGGGACAGCCGAACGATAGTGAACCAAAGCTTTGCTACTATGACTCAGCTTTTCACCTCTACGGGCGCCAAAGGACCAAACATCACCCTAGCTTACCGTCCTCTAGCCTCTTGCGCTAGGGTTGGATTAAGCAGCGGAAAACCATTGAACAGTTTACGAGTATACATTATTAATCTCAACTCCTCCGATTCTGTTACACTTCAAGGAGTAGTGTACCTCAGAGCGACCTGCGTAAACGTCGTTTCCAACATTAAAAGTTACAACTTCACCTCTCCTGTTAGTTCGCTTACGATCCAAGCAAACCTAGACGGTGTCGACGGGCATGTAGAGTTCCCGATTTCCAGCAATGCAGAAGGTGCGATTGTAAATTTGGAATTAATTGTATGCCACATCCGGCTGATGAGAGTGCTGGAGGGCTAACCGTTGGTTTCTATAGCGCCCAGCTACCTTTACACATTCGCCGCCTTAACCGCAGTTAGCACAATCATCCTCTGCTCATTCACCACCTACACCACAACTCTCCGAACTGTACCTGAAATCGGACAGCTAAAAAATCTTCTAAATCATGTGGTGGCCAAAGGAAACCAGCTCATAACATTAACTATTACAACTAACTCCACAACACAAGTTTCTCTTCAAATGCCAACAAGCATCGGTGACCGAAAATATTGGATACGTTTACGCAGTGATTCTTCAAACGCTTGGCTAGAAGGCAGATTAGGAGAAATGCCGGAGGAAACTATGGCGGCCTTCTCAGTTTCTTTCCCAGGGAAAACGTCTGTTTCAGGAAGTTATGTTGGAGGATACGGACCGGCAGTACTGGAATGTTACCTGAATGGGTCGGTTCCTCAGCTCAATCTGCATTATGTGGGTGGAGGAGCTAGAGAATGAAATGGAAGATACGGAAAAACGGTGAACAACAAGAGGAAGCTTCAGTTGGAAAGATTTCAGAGGAAGAACTGATTGGATATCTTGGTTTAAAACGATGGGGTGTCCCAGAAGGATTTTCGGAGGTTGAAACATATTCTCTTCACCCCCCTTTCTCTTACGCCTGCATAGTTCAAAGCGAAGAAACTGCGGAGTACCTTTACATCGTAGACGAGCTCACTTTAAACAAAAAAGAGAAAGAAGCATTATCCAGAACGAAAAACATTCTAGAGTACGAGTTAAAAACGCCTCTCAGCGGTGAAACCTTAGCAGAATCTTTCCATCGGCAGATGCCGAAAATCATTGCTGACCATCAAAAGATATTTCAAGGGATATCCGCTATCGGAGTCAGAAAAATTCAATATTATTTGCAACGTGACCTGGTTGGTTATGGAAAAATCGACCCATTCGTGCACGACTCTTACGCAGAAGACATTAGTTGCAGTGGTGTTGATAAACCAATTTTTCTGTGGCATAGAAAATATGAGAACATCAAGACTAACGTTGTTTTTCGAGACGAAGAAGAGCTGAACGACTTCATAATGAGGGTGGTTCATAAGTCAGGAAAACATGTGAGCATAGCTTTCCCAATCGTCGACGTCACCTTGCCGGGCAAACATCGACTTGCTGTTTCATATGGAAGGGAAACCACTCCGTCAGGAACTAGCTTCACTATTCGAAAATTCCGAGAGGACCCCTTCACCATCATCGACCTCATCCAAAACGAGACCATCAACGAGACTATCGCCGCGTATTTATGGATGCTTATGGAAAACAAGATGTCAGTTATGATTATAGGCGCTACGGGTGCTGGTAAAACTACTGCCTTAAACGCTGTCGCCTGTTTGATTCGTCCGAGCTACAAAATTATTTCTGTCGAAGAAGTGGCGGAAATTAATCTCCCTCATGAGAACTGGACTTCTACAATCGCCCGTTCAGGTTTCGGAACGGAAAGCAAAGGAGAAATCACCCTATACGACCTGATTAAATCGGCGGTGAGACATCGTCCTGACCTCGTTATTGTTGGTGAGGTGCGTGGAGCAGAAGCTTACGTGTTGTTTCAAGCGCTCGCCACCGGGCATGGAGGGTTGTGTACAATGCACGCTGATGATGTGGACACTGCGATTAAACGTCTCACTCAGCCGCCCATGAACATTCCATCTTCTATCATTCCGTTGATGGACTGTGTAATTGTGGTAAAACACGTTAGAACACCGATTTTTCTGGAATCTGGAAGAAGACTCTCCAGCCGAAAGTTCACTCATATGTATGAAGTAGAAAACGTAGACGCTATTCACGACGTGTTCACTTGGAACGCTTCCACAGACAGTTTTCAGCAAAACTTGTCCGAAAGTTTCCTGCTGGACAAAATGTCGAAAACCCTGGACACACCTGTGGAGCGCCTGATAAACGAGTTGGAATACCGCGAAAAAGTTTTGCTGGATATGATGGAACACCACATACGAGACTACCGCAACGTGAACAAAATGTTGAGCAAATATTATCACAATCCCCGCCTCTTCTATGAGGGACTTCCAGAAACATTAAGGTGGTAAACAAAAATTGGCGATCCGCTTTGGAAAAGGGAAGATTTTCGGCAAGTTGATTAGTCTTTTCGGTGGGGAGCCAACAGGAGAAATTGATCGGGAGCTTCCGTTCGCGGTGATGGTGTTCACGTTGATGGCCGCCAGCGGGGTTACGTTGTATGAAAGCTGGAAGAGACTGCGCCATGTTCAACTTCTTCCTCGATTTCAAAAGGAGGCGGAGGAAGTGGTTCGACGGGTGGAAGTTTTGGGGCGTGACCCACTAACCGTCATGTATAACAGGGCTCAGAAAACAAAGTCCAAACTTTACCGAGACTTCCTAGCCGGCTACATTTCATCTGTGAAAAGCGGTGGAAACGTAATGGATTTTCTGAAAAGCAAATTACGCTCCATTTTTGAAACTCAAAGTGCTGCTGCAACTCGATCCGTCGAAAGGTTAGGAACGTTGGTGGAAGCTTACGCCGTTGTTCTAATTGTAACCCTTTGCGCTTACATTCTTTTTGTAGTAATCTCCTCAACTTCGCTTTTCGAAGTGGTAGCCATGGGAAGTACAGCGGCGCCAACCGGCCCGCAACCAATGGTGTATATTTTAGTGTTTTTTGTTACACCCGTGGTTTCTTTCTTATTCCTAGCAATTGCCAACAACGCAAGACGAAGCACCTTCTTAAGCCTTAAACAAACCTACCGCAAAGCGCTCATTCCATCAATTGGAGTCGCTGGACTTTTTGTAGCTATGGCATTTGTGCCTCAATTTCAATCCTTGGTCGGGACATTGGGCGTCCCCGGTCTAGTGACTCTAGGCTTAACGGTTGTTTCCTTATTTCCTGCATTAAGCTACTACAAAATTGCAAAGACAAACTTCGCAGCCGAAGAAGCCATACCAAGCTTTATTCAGGATGTAACAGAAGCCAGAAAAATTGGGCTTTCCCCAGAAAAAAGCCTTGTCCACGCTTCGAAACGAAGCGGGTATGGAAGGTTTTCTAAAATTCTAAAGCTGGTTAGAAACCAGCTTCAATGGGGAGTTTCTTTGAAAAAAATCTTCGAAAATGTTAAGGAAAAGCTGGTGAGCTGGCCTGTACTGGTCAACTTTTTGGTTCTTGTCCAAACCATTGAGATTGGGGGTGGTTCTCCAGGGGCTCTGGAAATTTTGTCTTCTTACAGCGAGAAAACCAAGGAAGTGGAGGCTAACAAGCGGGCTATGTTGAAACCTTACATTATTTTGGCTTTCGTTTGGAGTATTTTGATCGCGCTTACCACCACTATAGTAGCTATGCCAATCTACGTCCTCACCCAAATCTCTATTCCAGGTATGGGTCAAATGCCACTCGGAGTGATGCAGCAACAAATCGACCTGTTTTCCATTGGAATCATCTTTCAGTGTTGGATGTCCGGCTTCTTCATCGGCAAAATTAGCGAAGGCAACTTTGCGGCGGGCTTCAAATATTCGGCTATGCTTGTGATCACTGCCTATGTTTCACTTGTGTTTTCTCAAAACTTTATGGGAGGCATGTACAACATCGTTCCTTCTTAGGAGGTTTCACCGTTGCCAGCAACTTCAATCGACACCTTTTTTGCATCTTCACTAATGATAATCTTAGTCCTTTCCGCCATGGTTGGACTATCAAGAGTTTTAGCCCCTTATGTGAACGACTTTTCAAATGAAACTAACGTTGAGCGTTACCGACAGTTAAGTGAGTACCTACTTCTAAATCCGGGCAGTCCACAAAACTGGGGCAGCATGTTCAGCGTAGTTCCTAACGGCTTCGGCTTAGCAAAACAAGACTTCTCCAGCCTGTACGAACTAGACATCGATAAAGTTTCACGTCTAAACCAACAAAACGTTTATTCCATTTCGTATCCTCAACTGTTGGAATCTCTTGGAATCAGCGATGTTGCTTTAAATATTGAACTAAAAACTATTTTCGATATCTCTATAAATTTGGTTTCCAGCACAAAAGAAGAAAATGAAACCGCCTACAATTTTGAGGTGTCTACAGCAAAATCGGGGTTACCTGTCTCCTCCATGTTGCGTTGTTATGTTGCTGCCAAAAATTATGTAAGCAACCTTAGCTCCTCTACTTCCTCTGCTGGAATTGGTTCAATAAATGTTGCAATTCCAAACTCGGCGAACGGCACTGCGCTTCTAGTGGTCTTCGCCAAAGCGAAAGTGAACTCGCAAATTATGTCTTTCAACGTCTACGCGTTCAGCCACAATTCAACCAGCTTTACACCTAACCGAACTTTCACGCAACTAAATCCACTGAATTATACGTTAAATGTTTCCTTTTCATACACCAATGAGAAAGTTTTGACAGCGCAAGTTTTCAGTTACGACTACCATTTTAACCTAACTCAAACTTCCAATAGCTCTCAATCGATTGAGTACAGTATCCCCCGTCTCCTAGATGCCAGCCCAATGGTGCTTATAATTACGGGTTTCAACGCTTCCACCTACTTTGCTGAGTGGACCTCCTACCCACAACTGCCAACTAAGATTGGTGCAACATTCAGTGAAGACACCCTTCGGTCTGCAATCGTTCCATTCACCTACGTGGTAAATATCAACTTAGTGCTTTACCGATGCAATATAAAATGTGGAGGGCCAGCTGAATGATACAGAACAGCAAAGGACAGATCAGAATCCTCGAAGCATTCTTCGCCACTTTACTTGTTTTTTCATCCCTTATTGTTTCCACAGGCTTGTCCCCCTCGTCAAATCGAGATAACCATAAGTTTCTGGTGGATTTGGGAACACAAGTTTTGATAACTTTGGACTGCGGTGGTACTCTTGGAAAACTAATCGACCAAAAAAACTGGACAGCCATACGCGGTTCTCTCAGCTTGCTGTTACCCGTAGGGGTTTCATTTAATCTTACTGTTTATGGCGAAACAGACCACCCCTTAAACAACGTTACCATTTCCAACGGTTTAAGAAGCAACGAAGTTATCTCTGTTCAGTATCCCTGCGTTAGCCAAGGTTCGGCTTGCAATTGTTACCTTGCATGTTTGCAGTTGTCGGAGGCTGACTAGTGAAAACAATAAGGAAGAGGTCAAATAAACGAACAGATTCGGGGCAAATCCTTCTTGTAGCTGCTCTTGCTGTAGCGTTGATTCTAACGTCAACCACAGTTTACATCTACGAGTTAAACGAAACCCTAAGCAACACAGAGTTCGCGTCCTTGAACCATTTTGTTTCCGCGGTTAAATTAGGCTCTCAACACGTTATGATCGGCTCTCTCACCAACATTAGCAGCGGAGGCGCAAACGAAACGCTGGTTGAAAATCTAGAAAAATGGGCGTCTCTCCTTGAAAGGCAGTATAAGCTTGGAAAATGTACTCTAAACTTTACTCCCCTAAATGCACCGCCGTATTCCTCTGGAATTTGGACTTTGTGGGGTTCGGATGGACTGGGAGTTTCCAGCGCATGCTCCAATTTTAGTTTCCAGTTGTCGGGTCGAGAGGTTGATGTCAAACTTTCCTATACAATAAATATTACAACAACCATTTTGGTTGAAGGTTCATACAAGGTGTTGGGAGGCGATGAAAAACAGGTAAACGTAACATGTAACCTACTGAATGAGGGTGTCTCAGCCCTCGCGAAAAATCTTACCCTTTACTATGAAAGTTCAGGTCGTTGGCTGGTTGCTAACTCTTCTAACAATTATGTTTTAGTGGATTATGGAAATGGAACGTACTGCATGTCGTTTACGGTTAATATTTCCTTACAAAATGTTCTGGTGTCGGTGCATGCTTATGACCAGAAGGAGATATTTGTTCGAGCCAACGCCACTTGTACAGAAATCTAACCCGTATGTTGGGTGGACTATGGATTTCAAGCTTCTTCGCTACATTCTTTCATAAATTCTTCTAGTTTTCGGCACGTTAAATAACCGTTCAGCTACAGTCGCTTAAAAAAGTATGGATAAACCTAACGGTTAGATATTATATAAAAGTGGCTTATGCCACTTTCGCAATCAGTAAGTTTTTGAGATCTTCTTTTGCCTCACCTGTGAGGTGTAGGTTAAAATTTTCA
>JAYEKF010000093.1:8093-27157 GCA_034660895.1 Thermoproteota archaeon
CAACCTTGAAACACTTCGAGTTCTTTATATACGCAATCCACTTTTTCTTCAACAAGATGGTTCAAATGGACTCTACAGGCGTTGATGCGCAGTCTTGGAAGCTTCTGTTCACGTTGTACAAGCTGGCTGAGATGGGTGCTCATCTGCGAACTGTGAAGGTATCCACTGAGTATCTAGCTGGGAAAATGAATGTTTCCCAACAAACAGCCTCCCGCCGCCTTATTGAACTAGAGAAAAAGAGGTGGATTGAAAGAACCATCACCCCAGAAGGTTGTCTCGTTAAAGTCATAGAGGCAGGCATAGATAAACTGAAGAGCTTGCATTCTGGTCTGCGTTTGATTATGGAGGCAGAGTATCCCCCTTCCTTAACGTTGGAGGGCGTGTTGTTCACCGGGCTTGGTGAGGGCGCCTATTATATAACGCAAGATGGATACCGTAAACAGTTTATAGAAAAACTGGGTTTTGACCCCTACCCTGGAACCCTCAATCTCAAACTAACTAGCAACTACGATCGGAAAACCCGGTCCGAGTTAGAAGTTTACCCAAGCATTGAAATTGAAGGTTTCAAAAGCGAATCTCGAACGTTTGGTCCAGTTAAGTGTTTTCCCGTCGTCATCGACAACAAAGAGAAAGGTGCGGTTCTTCTCGCTATGCGAAGCCACTACAACTCATCGGTAATTGAAGTAATTGCACCCACGTTTCTACGCAACAAACTCAAATTGAAAGACGGAAACAAGGTGAAAGTAGAAGTTCTGATCCTACCCTAAGCCGTTTTTCTTTAAATTCGATAGGAAAACCGGTAAACAACCTCATATTCACGTTTTCTTGCTAATACATACCCAATTACTAGCCCCGATGCTAACCCACCGAAATGTGCGAATACATTAACATTTGGTGAAAAACTTGTTATTATTAAGAGAAGAAACGAATAGATAAGTGCCTCCACGATGGAGTGGCCAACGGCTTTTCGGATATAAATGGTGGATGCTCCGAATAACCCGAACAAAGCGCCGGAGGCCCCCGCTGAGACTACTCCCGGCAGTAGTAAAGTAAGTACGTTTCCTGTTAAACCAGACATAAAATAAATGAGACAGTATTCTGCGACGCTGAAGAGTTTTTCCGCCCTTAACCCAAAGATTAGAAGAAAAAGCATATTCATAAAGATGTGAAGCGGGTCGTTGTGAACAAACATGGCTGTGAAAAGTTGCCAATACGCCGAGTTCTTAAGCACCTTTTCGTTGCTTTGACCAATCGTCTTGAGAACATCACTATTGGTTTCGAGTAAACTCCCGCCAGCTGCTATGGTGATGATCGAAGTAGTGGAGTACACCGCCACGTTTAAAATAATTAGAATGACTGTTGGTGAAAGTTTCAGCGAATTATTCTTCATTCAATTGGTTTCCTTCTTAGTTATCTTTCGAACAATTCAATAATTTTCTTCTTAATTTTTAATGAGCTATTCAACTCTTCTTTTTCAAATTTTTCAATCCTAACAACTTTAACATCAATTCCTGTTTGAGCTATGGCTTTTTGAACCGCTTGTTCGATGCCTTTTTGGTCGTATCCCACCGCGATAACAGCGGGCTTAATCTTCTCTAAAACCTTACTGATTGAAAAATTTTCATAGCCTAATAATGCTTCATCCACCACTTTCAATGACTCAACCAAGGCTCTCCTTTGCTCTTCAGGCACCACCGGTCTCTTTCCCTTCCTCTTTTCTGCAGTGCTATCCCTCGCTACAATGACGATGAGTTCGGCGTTTTCTCCACCTGCTTTCTTTGCTTCCTCTAAATATTTCACGTGCCCCAAATGGAGTAAGTCGAAGGTTCCGGAGGCTAACACGATTCTTCTTTTCTTTTTTCCTTTTTGTTCGGCCATGAAAACCTCACTACCTTTAGTAGTCGTAGAGCATCTAGTATTCCTTCACAATATGCAACTGACGCCAAGCCTACCTCAAATTTGTTTCGCTGTTGATAATATTTTGCGTCTCTCCAGTAACGCTTAGCACTATCCAAAACTTCCTCAACTTTTTTTCTCATCAACCATCATGAAACCGTGCGCGACGATCTGTACTTCCGAAAGAACTTGTCTCGTATTTTCAATATAAGATACGAGTTTTGCCTTGATATTTTCCATCGCGTACCCTCCACCGTGAATATAAAAATCTAGAATATAAAAAACGAATCTTCTTTTTCGCATTCTTCATCTGAAAACAAGGATGTGAACACCACGTAAAACCATCCAATATCACCCAGACATCATCCTTTTCAGCCCGGCACCTCGGGCTGTTGGGGGCCGCGGGCTAAACGCCTCGACCGAAGTCTTGACGCGTACACCCCGGTTCCATCAACCCCATCTTCTATGGGGGCCCTCGTCCTCCGATTTAGGCCTGTTGCCAGGTCTAGTTTCGGGGATTGGCCGCCTCTTTTCAGGAGTGGCTTCGAGCTTAGATGCATTCAGCTCTTATCCAACGCGGCGTGGCTGCCCGGCGTCTGCCCTGTCGGACAACCGGTTAACTATTGGCCGCAACGTCCCGTTCCTCTCGTACCGAGGACCCTTTCCCCTCAGGCGACCGACACTCCCAGCAGATAGAGTCCGACCTGTCTCACGACGGTCTAAACCCAGCTCACGTTCCCTTTTAATAGGCGAGCAGCCTCACCCTTGGCCCCTTATGCAAGGCCAGGATAGGAAGAGCCGACATCGAGGTACCAAGCCGCGAGGTCGATGTGAACTCTCGCTCGCGACAAGCCTGTTACCCCCGGGGTAATTTTTCTGTCGCTTTCAGCCCCCATTAACAGGGACATGAAAGATCGCTAAGCCCGGCTTTCACCTCTGCATCCCTTACTTTGAAGGATACAGTCAGACCAGCTTTTGCCTTTGCACTCTACGGCGGATTTCTGTCCCGCCTGAGCTGATCTTTGGGCCCCCTTGATATCTTTTCAAGGGGGTGCCGCCCCAGCCAAACTGCCCACCTGCCGTTGTCCCAACGCTCATGCGCTGGTAAGAGACACGGCTGCGAAAGGGCGGTGTTCCAGGATTGCCTTCCCCAGCCCCCGGAGAGACTGGAATCGACGGCTCCCGCCTACACTCTGCATCCACAGCTATATCCCAGCGACAAGCTGCAGTAAAACTCCACGGGGTCTTCTCTTCCCGCTGGAAGTTCGTGGACTGTTCGTCCACGTTATGTGGGTTCACCGGGTACCAAGCGGGGACAGCGGGGCCCTTGTTGATCCATTCATGCACGTCGGAACTTACCCGACAAGGCATTTGGCTACCTTGAGAGAGTCAGAGTTACTCCCGGCGTTTGCAGGTCCTTAGCCCGGTTGAACCCAGGTTTCAGATACCTGTACTGGCCAGGATTCAGAAGCCGTTCACACCTTTTCAGGCTTGCGGCTTCCTATGTTTTTATTAAACAGTCAGGACCCCTTTGCCACTGCGACCTGCGGTTCCAGCCGAAGCTAAAACCACAGGCACCCCTTATCCCAAAGTTACGGGGCTAATTTGCCGAGTTCCCTCGCTCGGTGTGCACCCGACACGCCTTAGGTTTCTCGCCTAGGGACACCTGTGTTGGTTCTGGGTACGGTCATGGAGAATCCTTCCTAACATCTTTTTCATGGGCTCCAAAGATCAGCTGAACCGCCCTATAAACGGGCGGCTATTCCCGCTTTCACCTGGTTCTCGCCATTACGGCCTCCCCAAGCTTATACGGTTAAACAAAACGACGGTTTTGCTCAGCCTACCTCGAAGCGTCGGATGTTAGGCTTGCGTCGCCGCATGTACCTCCATGGTGCAGGAATTTTAACCGGCTTCCCTTTCGACTAGACAGGTTAAATCTAACCTTAGGATCGACTTACCCCCGGCTGACGACGCATTGCCGGGGAACCCTTGCCCTTTCGGCGGAGAAGATTCTCACTTCTCTTTGCTGTTACTACCACCGGGATATGCAATCCCGAACCGGTCCACAGGACTTTACAGCCCTGCTTCTGCCCGGTCGGGACGCCCTCCTACCTGATCACGGCTTTTAGAACCGTGCACTGGGGTATCGGCGGCTGGCTTAGTCCCGTTAATTTTCAAGGCCGTCAGCCTCGACGGGTGAGCTGTTACGCTTTCTTTAAAGGGTGGCTGCTTCTAAGCCTACCTCCCCGCTGTCTGTGGCTGACGACGCATTTCTGTTTGACACTTAGCCAGCACTTTGGGGCCTTAACCTCAGTCTGGGTTGTTCCCCTCTCGGACTGGGAGCTTACCCCCCAGAACCCGTCTCCCAAAGTCTACAGTGCTGATGGATTCGGAGTTTGAAAGAAAAGCGGTATCTTTCGACTCCTTACCTTTCAATCAGTGCTCTACCCCATCAGCAACCTCGTTTGGGGCTGGGCTGCGACCCACTTCGGAGGGAACTAGCTATCACCGGGCTAGATTGGTCTTTCGCCCCTAGCCCCAGGTCAGAGGAGTGAATTGCACGTCAACACCCCTTCGGGCTTCCACCAAGCTTTCGCCTGGCTTCACCCTGCCCAAGGCTAGATCGCCCGGTTTCTAGTCTCACAGCCGTGACTTCAGACCCTTTCAGATCCCGCCCCTCACTAACTAAAAGTTAGTTGCGGGCTTGTTGGTTTCCCTACGCTTACAGGCTTTAAGCCTTTAAGCTTGCCACAGCCGTGAACTCCCCGGCCCGTGTTTCTAGACGGAACGTGAAACCCTGGTCCCCGCTCCCTCGTACTTCCACGTTGCCGTGGTTTCCTTTGGGAGGGATCTACCCTTCTGGGCTTCACACGTCTGTAACCGTCTGGTTTCAGGCTCTTTTCAGCCCCCTTCCGGGGTACTTTTCAGCTTTCCGTCACCGTACTAGTGCGCTATCGGTCTTGAGACGTATTTAATCTTGGAAGTTAATGGCTTCCAGTTTCCCACACCCAAGCCAGGGTATGGTACTCAGGGATACCAGCTCAACTCCTTCTGGTTTACACCTACGGGGCTTTCACCCTCTTTGGCAGGCCGTTCCAGGCCACTTTGGCTTCGCCAATGAGGAGGCAGCTGGTCCCGCAACCCTACATTCCTCATAAGTTTCCTTGTGAGGTTCAGTTTGGATTTTTTCCCTTTCGCTCGCTGCTACTTAGGAAATCCCGAGTTGGTTTCTTTTCCTCCCCCTACTAAGATGTTTCAGTTCGGGGGGTTCCCGCTCACTTTTGTGAGCGCTACAAGTTCTAAAGAGCTTGCAACAAGAAGTCTCATTCAGGTTTCCTCGGTTCTATGGCTACGTGCGCCTACCCGAGGCTTATCGTAGTTTGTCACGCCCTTCTTCGGCGCTCAAGCCAAGTCATTCCCCAGACGGCGTTTTGTGTCGGGCTTATTCGGTGATGTCTGTTTTGTGTTGGATAGTTTTTGTTTGGTGTTCATAGTAAGCAGTTATGCTTACTTTTCCCTTCACCCTTCAACATTTATGGTTGAGGGCTGCATTTATGCGATGATCGATCTTCGCAAAGATTTTAGAATTGTCTTTGCGTTTATATGTGTTGTTTTGGTGGTTAATAAGCATTTTTTTGTGTTTGTGTGAGTACTCTAGTATAGCGGAAGAGGCTGGGTTTTTGTGTGGATAGCGTTTGTGGTTTTGGTTGTTTTGAATAATGTTTTTGTTTGCGTTCGCCTTGGATTAGGTGAGAAAGCAACATGAACCATATGAGAATTGAAGAGCATACGGTAAGACGTGTTATCCGTGTTAGACATTTACTTCGCTGATGGCATCACGATGTGTCCTAAACCAACCGGGATGACTATTGAGAGGCCGAACAAAGACTACACGTGGAAACAACCATCTTAAGAAGCGAAATCAAACAGAAATGCTCCGAATTAAAAACACGAACCGCTGAAAGAATTCATAGTCATAGCATGACACCCCAACATCTGATGAAGTACAAAATCCGCCAGACAATTTTTCGGTAGTTTTCCTACGAAACAGATTCGGATGGAAGTTCCCTCGTCATTACGTAAGCGCCTTCTCTATCTGCGTAATAACCACGCACAGTTCTATCAATTTTAAACCCTAACTTCTCATAAAAACGAACAGCAGGCACATTACTTACCCTTACCTCCAAATAGCACTCCTCCACCCCGTACTCCAACATATTCCGCATTGCCTCACGCATAAGCGCGCAGCCGACGCCTTTACGCCGATGCTCCGGCAAAACCGCAACCGAAACCACATGTCCCTTCTTAGATCCCAAAAAACTGAAACCACCCCAACTTTTTTCTATTCTGCACATTATGTAACCCACTACCTCACCATTCTCTTCTGCCACAACAAAAGTTGTCGGAAACCGCTTGTACAAATCAAGAAAAAAGAAACTACTATAATTCTCCGGCAAACATAACCTGTTAATCTCCATAACCTTTCTTAGGTCAGCAGGCTTAAACAGCCTTATATTGAAAGTTACTTGCACCATCCTAACCCGCTACAAGAGTTAAATGTTTTTGTCTTAAAAACGTAACCAAAGTTAACCACGCGCTATTTTGCAGATATGGAACAAAGAAGCTGTATGAAACTTACCTCTAAAACTGCCGCCGCAAAAAACAAAGAATAAATAAACGCTAAATCTTTCATCCTCATATTCCTTTTGAAAGTTTTCTTCAATGTCAAAAATATTCCGTAGCCTTCGATAAGTCCGTTTGGTGTGCTAATCAACAAAATCCATCCCAACATGCCTATTTCCACCCTACCGTAAACTAGAGTGCTCGCTCTAAATATGCTTAAAACAAGAATCATAACTGTGAAGACTAGAGCGAATATGCGGGGATGCTCCAGTACGATGTAATTATGCTTCCGTTTGGGAAAGAACGTTAAAACAAGGTTCACATAAAAGGTCATGCTGAGCAGAATGAGTGAAACCACTAGAACATTATGGACAAATACAACAGCCACCGCTAAAACAGGACTTGACTTTGAAAACACGCTGGTTAGGTAACTAAAGAAAAAAGTGTTTTCTACATAAGCTAAAACCAGAAAAAACAGGAAAATCAACCCGAGGACAACCGTTTTCTGTTTCTCGTTCAATCTGCCACAACCCACAACCGCCTAAACCACAAGCTCAGAAAGAAGAGCGATGGCCACCGATATTATGACATAAACAATCACAGCCATCACCACTACGGCTAGAGCTCCTAACCAACCTGTTTCATAATAATGCCTAATTAACGCAAGCCAAAGCACAAACGCCAAGACTACACCAATAATCCATGGAAGAAACAAAACACAGACGGTGCTGACAATGACACCGAGAAAAGAAATGATGAGAGCGTCGCTGAAAAGTGCGCGTTTTTTACCAACCACTATTCTCCCCCCGATGTAGAAAACCGTTGTTATAGCAAGCAACTCTAGAATGAACCTTACCAGAGCAAACAACAATTCTTGATAAACGGCAACAGAGCTGTTCTGCACGGTTGACTTAAACATGAGAGTGAGCAAGATCCATGTCCACATGAGCTTCACCAGCAATGATGGCTACTTTATCCTTGTTTTTCCATAAAAGCGTTTATCCAATCTCTTGTTTCATTTCAAAAATGACTGTTCCGCCATGAGTGTAGGGCGCATCAGGGTCAAAATATCGAGCACACCCCCACACGTTTCGATCTTGCTTCGCCAACTCCTTAATGCTAACTCTTCTACTTAAAGCAATAACCGTTGACAATATGCTTCCAAACGCATGAATACAAAGATTATCCGTTTCTCCAAGACAATTTTTGGCTCCTCAATGACATTTCTATCCCCAACTTTGAAAACTGGGCACCTGCCGCGAATTCTCTTAACTGTGACCACAAGACGACAGTTTTTATTCATGAAAAGCCTCCTTAACTCATGGTGTTGTGGTAAACACTTAAAAGTTGTATAGCGAAGGACTAAAATCTAGCGACCACAAAAAAGGATAAAACATGAAAAATCATCCAGCAATCATTGGTGTTGGCAGAACCAAGTTCGGAGAGCACTATGAACGTGGACCGGAAAAGCTGATAGAGGAGGCTTGGTTAAAAGCGTCAGACGATGCAAACATAGAACGAAAAGACTTAGACGCCGCCTACGTTTCCGACTGCTTCCTCCCAATCACCAACAAGCTTGGCTTAGAAGAAGGCTTTCTATCCGAGCTTTCTGAACTGCACATTCCAATGGAAATTGTGAGGTCGTTTAGCTCCGCATTCATGAACGCCTGCAACGCAGTTCAGTCAGGAAGATACAGCATAGTTCTCGTCGGCGGGATGGAAAAAATGACTGACCGCTGGGATAAAATACGTGACGACCTCATGCTGTTGGAAGACCCATGGAGCTACTACGCCGGATGCACTCCTGAGGCAAACCATGAGCTTATGCTCCGAGAATATGTTAAGCGACACCGGATTTATGGGGATTCGATTGAAAAGCTTAAAATTGCTTTAGCTCAAATCTCGGTTAAGAACCATCACCAAGCCATGAAAAACGAATACGCTCAATACCATCGAGAGATAAGTGTAGAGACAGTTTTAAAGAACAGGGCTGAAGCGCGCAGACCCTTGGGATTATACGATTTCGCTCCAATATCTGACGGCGCAGCCGCACTTATCTTAGCCAGCCCTGGAGTCGCCGAAAAATACACTGACACACCAATCTACGTTCTCGGCTCCTCTTCCGCAACCGACTACCTCACCTTTCCAGCGCGGGAGGACCGAACCAGTTTCTTAGCCACCAAGCTTGCAACAAAAAACGCGTTCAAAATGGCAGATGTACAACTAAGCGATGTGCGGTTGGTGGAGCTTTACGACCAATCAACGGTGCTGGAGATGATTTCCCTCGAGGATTTAGGCTTTTTAAAGAGGGGGCGAGGTTGGCTGGACATTTATAATAGTTGCCAAGACTACCAAGGATACTACACAGTTGACAGTGGAGAACTTTTCGTGAACACGAATGGAGGGCTTAAAGCGGACGGGAACCCTTTAGGAGCAACGGGTGGAGCTCAAATTTTTGAAGTGGTTAAACAGTTACGCGGCGAGGCTGATGGAAGACAAGTTGATGTGGACGGAGGCCTGCGATACGCTTGCGTTTTAGAACTAGAAGGTTTCGGAACAAAAGCGTACATTCACATTTTTGGAGGTTTGCAAATTGAGTAGTGAACCCATAGAGCGCCGAGTTTCTTACATAGGCGATCGATTAAGAGGAAGCCGCTGCACTATTTGCGGGAAAGAATATTTCAGAATGAGAGATTACTGCGGAGATTGTGGAAGAAAAAGCTTCGGAAAAATGGAAGATGTTGACTTCTTCTACGAGAAAGGAAAACTCGAAGTCTGCACTTTAATCAGCAAACCCACAAATAAATTCATCAAACTGGGACCTTACATCTACGGCATCATATCATTCCATAATGGAAAGGTGCGGATTCCCGGAAGAATCACCGACCGTCTCATACAAGACGAAGAAATCGACATCGCCAGTTTTGAGGGCAGGGAAGTTGTACCTAGGTTTAGAAGAAGATACGCTGTGGGAAACAGCGACATCATACCAACGATTTCCCTAGCTTTCACGTTCGCCGACGAATACTATCCACATCAAGAGTATAAAACCGTGAAACCAAACAAAGGATACGACACTCCAGGAATCGTAGGTTACGGAGTGTACACTTCCAAGTTTCGAATAAAAGAGGGAAGAATGGAAAGGTCAGTTCCCTTCCTAGACGAAGACGCCATCACCGCAGCAGTAGAAGCTGGGAAACTGGCGCTGGTTCACTCAAGCCTGGACCGTTCATTGGTTGGCAAAGTTTACGTGGGCTCCGAATCCAACCCGTACGCTGTGAAGCCGATAGCCTCAAAAGTTGCGCAAGTGTTGAAGCTCGGCGAGGAAGACAAAAACGACGGCGTACAGGGAGTAGATGCGGTGGACACCGAGTTCGCCTGCAAAGCCGCAACAAGCATGTTTAAGGACGCCGCCTCCATAGTATACTACCCACGCGCGCATACAACCCACGTTATGGTCATCGCCGCCGACAATTCTCAAGCTGCGCCACGAAATGAACCTGGAGGAGAACTCGACCTATTCGTGGGCTACGGTGGATGCGCCTTCATTTTTGGCATGCACGACGTAATTGCGGAAGTGGAAGGCTGGTATTCCTGCACTTCGGACACCCCGGACTTTTGGAGGAGAGACTTAGAGCCGTATCCAAGTCATGGGGGCCGTTTCACCGGCGACCCTGCCTACTTCAAACACGTGACGATTGCAGCTCGAAAACTCATGGAGAAACTTGGACTGAAAACCCGAGATATTGATTATTTTGTTTCACATCAGCCTAACGTTCGTTTCCCCGTGAAGGTGGCTACCGAACTTGGCTTTAAGGAAGAACAATACTTGCCCGGGTTGCAAGTCGCCCGGTTTGGCAACACCTATTCCGGTTCTTCACCTCTTGGATTAGCAGCAGTTCTGGACATAGCTAAACCGAACGAGAGAATTCTGATGGTTAGTTACGGTTCTGGAGCGGGAAGCGACGCCTACTCCTTCATCACCACCCCTCAAATATTGCAGAAAAGGAAACGGCAAAAATTCACTGTTCGGTATCAAGTGGAAAACGAACACTTAGAGTATGTGGATTACGGCACTTATCGAAAACTTAAGCGTGGCCTTCAAGAAGCTTAAATACACCAATCAAAGTTAGAGTAGTTGAACTGCTGTTAAAAACCCGTTAAACATCAAGTAACGCTAAAAATTAAAAAGGAATTGCCAGAGTTGTTCGCCTACGGAATATTCAAAGTTCTCTATTCCCCAATTGAAGCATTTAAAGAAATTGTGAAAAAACCCACATATAAGGCTCCCATCCTTATTTTGATTGTCGTTTTGCTTATTACAGCGGGTGCAAACTGCATTAGCACGCGGGAGATCTTTACACCCGACGAAGATGAATGGACTGAATCAGATTCGCTTTGGCATTCCAACGGAAACATAAAGCTTGATAGCACAGATTACGTAACCGGAAAGCATAGTGTTTCCTCTTTTATATCTAATGCTGCAGAGATTTCCATGAACGTTAAAGGCATAGGTCCGGTTAATTGTACAGAAAATGAGGGGTACAAGAAATTAATTTTTCTAATTAAATGGATAAACCAAAATAGAACTTTTGATTCAACTTTGCGGCTGTTTTCTGGTGAAAATAGTTCCTTTGAACAAGACGTAACCGGTTTAGTTTCAAATGTATCCGACCAATGGAACAAAGTAACCCTTGATGTTGGTTTGGAAAGCGAAAATTGGAATAAAACCGATTCGCCAAATTGGAAAAACATAACTGGATTTGAAATCCAGTTAACTTGGTCTTGTGAAGAAAAAAACATTACGATGAAAATTGATGGAGTGTCTTTTGGTGGAAGATATATTCCCGCTATCGAATCCGAGGACTTTGGTTACCGACTCGCAGAGTCTTTAATGGGAACAGGGATGAATCTTTTCTTTAACTGGATCATATTTACGGGAACTTTATTTCTCATCATCAAGCTCTATGGTGGAAAAGCTGGTTCGTTTAAACTCTTGTTCAACATTGTAGGATATGTGTTATCCACATTTATAGTCATAGATTTAATCTGGGTAATTCTTATTTTAATCAACGTTTCGTCCTCTATCCTCTTACTACTTATTTCACTTGCATTCCATATTTGGTCAGTAGCTCTCTACGCCGTTGCAACACATACACTGCACGAATTTACATGGAAATCTTCAGTGACTGCGTCTGTAACTGCGTATATTTTCGGACTTACGCTAATCAACTTGTTGTTTATTTTCTGAGAATCCACATTTAACATAATCCGTTTCAGAAGTTAATCAAAAACTTAAATAACGCATAGTTAACTGGGTTTTACGATTTGTTTGAGTCGGCGTCAAGATGACTGTATTACTCGAAGTGAAGGACGTTAAGAAAACGTATCGGATGGGCAAAGTTCTCGTCACCGCCCTGCGAGGAGTATGTTTCCAAGTTGAAGAAGGAGAATTTTTAGCGGTTTTCGGCCCCTCTGGAAGCGGGAAATCCACATTGCTACATGTTGTGGGTGGGTTAGACAGTCCCGATGAAGGGGAGGTTTTCATTGACGGAGTTAACCTCTTCAGGTTAAGCGGTGATGAATTGGCTGAGATTCGCCTACGTAAAGTTGGGTTTGTCTTCCAATTTTTCAATTTGTTGCCTAGACTGACTGCGTTAAGAAATGTGGAGTTGCCGTTAGCGTTGGCTGACTTGCCGGAAAAGGAATCTACGGCAAGAGCTGAAGAAATGTTAACGCTTGTGGGACTTAAGGAACGAATGAATCATAGGCCCTCCGAACTTAGCGGTGGGGAACAACAAAGAGTCGCTATGGCACGAGCGCTTATCAACAACCCAAAAATTGTTTTAGCCGACGAGCCTACCGGAAACCTTGACACAAAAACAGGCTTGGAGATCGTTCAGTTGATGAAACGTTTAAACAAAGAGAAAGGGCAAACATTTGTGGTTGTTACTCATGACCTACACATAGCTGAGGCTGCCGACCGTATAGTGTATTTGAAAGATGGTTTAGTTGAGAGCATAAAGAAAGGGGCGCCTATAACATGAGGTTGAAAAGGATTTTAGCTACTGCTTGGGAAAGCATGAAACAGCGGCGGCTTAGAACCTCACTTACCACCCTCGGGGTAGTCATTGGCATCACAGCTATCATCGCTCTAGCATCCCTTGGAGAAGGATTCCGCTCTGGGGTGGAAGGTCAAATGAAACAAGGGTTTGAGTTAGACGTTTTAACAATAATTGGGGGAAGCTTTTTCGCTGGTTGGGAGGGCTTTAACGAAACCGACGTAAGTAGGATTAGAGGAATTGAAAATGTTACAATGGCAACCCCACTAATGCGTATGCCCTCCGCACAGCTATACAATCAAGAAAAAGGGAACAAGAATGCTACCGCGTTGGTCACCACAGCCGTGAATTTTACAGAATTCTGGAAAATCTACAGAGACAGACTGCAATTCGAAAACGGAACGTTGCCAAGCAAAAATGAGAACGAAACCGTGATTTTGGGTTACAAAGTTAACCACGCGCCAAATGAAACAGAGGTCTTCGCCGATGTCAACGATACTATAAAAGTTGTAATGCGCGAGAAAACGTACGTACGTACATATAATTTCACAGTTACCGGAGTATTGAGAAAAACTGGTGCCTCCGGATTGGGAAGCTTCGACTATAGCCTGTTTTTATCCTTGGAGCAGGGGAAGAAAATTATGGAAGAACTAGGTAGAGACGCAAGCTTCGAAGCGATTTGTGTCAAGATCGCCGATGCCGATTTTTCTGAAAGCGTTGCCAAAAAAATTGAAGATTTATTTCCTCCCTATCAGGTTACCATTCTTGTTCCAACTACAATAATGCGACAAGTTGACTATGTATTGACCCTAGTTCAAATCTTCCTCACCTCCATAGCTTCCATAGCTCTTCTAGTAGCGGGTATCGGCGTAATGAACATAATGACAGTTTCAGTGATGGAGAGAACCCGCGAAATTGGCATACTAAAGGCTGTTGGAGCGAAAAACAGAACCGTTTTAATTATGTTTCTGGCCGAAGCGGTGTTGATAGGGATCACCGGCGGCGTGGTAGGGGTTCCCACAGGCTATGGAATTGCTTACGGTTTGAGCTACGTATTTTCACGGGTTACTCCACAACAGCAAAACCACATATTTGGTCCACCAACAGAACAAACATCTATAACTCCCCTGTTCTCGTTTTGGTGGGCGTTGGGCGCCATCATCTTCGGAATAGTCATATGCATCCTTTTCGGTTTGTACCCGGCTAAAAAAGCGTCCAAACTTGACCCGGTGGAAGCACTACGATACGAATAAAACTTGACTGCCTCTTTTTACGCAGACGCTATTTCTGTTCCATGCTTTCATACAATAAACCTTATATTAAACGCTCTCTCCACTACTCATCACCGGTTTACCAAAAAGAGATGTGATGAAGCCGCGTGACGGAAAAACGGAGTGAAAAAGGAACATACGGAAAAGGGATGAAGAATTTTTAAAATCTATTTGAAAAACCATGCAAGTTTTACGTGAAAGTTTTGTTTCAAAAATGAAGAGGTGAAAAGAATGCCATCTGAAAGAAGAGGAAGACGATTCAGCCGCCGAGGTTTCGCTCCAAAACCAGTAGAGCTTGGAAAGGAATACGATGTGGAAATCCAGGAAACCAGCCGCCGAGGAGACGGAGTGGCACGAATTCAGGGACTAGTGATTTTTGTCCCCGGTGCTAAAAAAGGGCAGAACGTACGAGTCAAAATAACAAAGGTGAGTCGACGTTTCGCAGAAGGAGAAGTTGTCAGCAAAGCTGAAGAAACTGTTGAAGAGGAATAAACGCTAAACGGACGCTTAAAACCATCCTTTCCGGTTTCCCTCTAACTTTTTCACGCTTTTTACTCTAGATCGGTTTTCTTAAACGACGAAACGTACCTATGAGGTATCAGCCTTCCTAAATTTTAGGGCCTGATTTGAAAGTTCCACTTCATAAACTTGGTTAACGTCAAAAGTGATGCCGAGTCTTTCATATTCTTGTTCAGTTAAAAACAAGATGATTTTTGGAAAGGCAAAACGAGGCTGCATCCTCATTATGGGAAGCTGTTGCTGCAACACTTGGACAACCCCCTGAACCATTTTTGCCTCCTCCGTGGAGGGTTTAATAGGCAACCTCGACGGGGTGATCCGCTCCTCCACAAGTTCTATTCGTTTTCCTACACGCCCATCTGGGTCACGTATAGACTCAATTTTTTGGACTCTGACGCGAATCATAAAAATCCGCTCTACATCTTCATTTGTGACTGCACAGTTTTATACGTTTCCGAAATAGTAGTGTTCACTCCATTTCGATGGTTGCTGGAGGCTTAGGTGTCACATCGTAGTAAACGCTTGAAACGTTGGAACAGCTTTCCAAGATTCGCTGCGCGGTTTGCTTTAACGTCGACCATGGAATCTCCGCCACTTGGGCGGTTAAGAAATCTCGTGTTTGAATAGCACGCATCACTATAACGTAGAGCTGTTTCCGCGGCGCTCTTTTAATCATGTACCAAACGTGAGCCACAGAGGGATTTTGCATGATAATTTCATTTTGGAGGGAAACCAGCTTCTGAAGAGTTGGCTGGTGGATTTGTTCATCCACTGTTTGAGCTTGGACAGCTACGACTTCCCCGTAGCATCGCTTATTTTCTCTTACTCCAGTTGCTTTGTCCCGAAAAACCTTGACAGAAACGTGTCGAGAAGGCACGTCAAGAAACTTCGCTATATTTTGTTGAATTTGTGGAAGCCTACGATGTCCAAGCATTTCTTCATCGTCGATGATCGCTGCAAAGTATTGGCTGGGCTTGTGTTGAGCGAAGTTTTCCTCCACAACCACGGTGGCTTTCTTCAGCGCTTTCAACTTGTCGGTTCGGATTTCTCCTACTGCCCGTACGGAGAGTCCTGGTCCAGGAAACGGCTGGCGTTCAGAGATTTTCGCTGGAATCCCCAAATGCCGTGCTACCCTTCTAACTTGCTCCTTGTAAAGCGGGGCAAGCGGCTCAACAACTTGAAAGCCGTAACGTCTTTTCGTTCGGATTCCTATCTGTTCCAGAACGTTGTGCTGAGTTTTCACGCCTCCTTTAGTTTCAACAATGTCTGCTTGAATGGTTCCTTGAACAAGAAATTGGCACCCCTCTTTCTCCGCCGTCTCTTTCAAAACTTGGTAAAAGTTTTCACGGAACACTTTCCGTTTCTCCTCTGCGTCACGCAATCCCTTTAACGCGTCCAAGAACCTTTGTTTAACATTCAACACCTGCACTGACATGTTTAATGGAGGCTGCGACAGGAGTTTAGCAACTTGTTCTGGTTCTCCTTCACGCATAAAGGCGTCATCCAACATCACGCAGAGAAGGTTTTTTCCTACAGCTCGATAAGTAAGTGCGGCGCTGGTAACACTGTCCACTCCGCCGGAAACTGCAACGAGAGCTCGTTCACTTCCTACGGTTTTCTTGATAAACCCAACTTGTTTATCCACAAATTTTTTTGGATTAAACTTTTCCAAAGTAGCTAGCTCCTTTTAAATTAGTTGGCTGGCTGTCTGTTTATATATTTGCCTCCGCGATATTTTTCCCAAAGTTCATCAACGTCTCCAACAACTCGCTCTACGACTTCTCGAAACCTTGAATCTCGCTAACGGGGGGGAGGTTACGTAGAAAAAAAGCAACTCCGTACTTTTGCATCAATTTTTCCCTGCGAACAAAAGAATGCAACTTTTTGCCCGCCACTTTTCTTTTGCAGAGTCTATCCTAAAACTTGTTGTTTAAGACGATGTACATGTATTTTTCGGAAATTTAAGCACCCTCTTCTTCGTATGCGTTATGAGTTGCGTTTTTCTTAAAAATTCAAAGGTTTATGTACCTCTTTGGTTAAGTAAACTCTATATATTTACCACATAATATGTAAAAGGTGAAACGTGATGAAACTCGTAACGGTTTTGCTTCCTGAAGCCTTCCTAGAAGGACTAGATGAGCTGGTTAGAATGAACATGTACCCCAGCAGAAGCGCAGCCATCCGATCAGCGGTTAGAGATTTGTTAAGCAAGGAGTTATGGAGCAGACGATGAAAAAAATGATGCATCAGTGCATCACTACTTTAAGCAACGTTGAACAATTTTGCAAAGCTGCTTAGCGCTTTCAGCGGGACTCTCCGCACGTGTTATGGCTCTTCCAACAATCAAGTATTTCGCCCCCGCCTTCACAGCCGACTTAACGTTTCCACCCTGCGCTCCTATGCCAGGCGAATAAATGGGCACTTGATCACCTAAAATTTCATGTATTTCTTTGATCTTATTAGGATAGGTGGCGCCAACTACAGCTCCATCCGCGTTCCACATCAATGCTTTTTCCGCAAAAACAATGTATTGAAGGGCCAGTTTACCCGTTTCAGAATGTTTAACGGTTTGTCCGTACCCTTCCACCACCCCTTCATGACTCATGTATACGAGGAGAATGACGCCTCGACGCATTTTTTCGGCAACTTCGAAAACTGGTTGAAGCCCACTTTTCCATCCCACGAATGGATTGGCGGTTACAGCGTCGAATCCCGCTTTATAGTAATATTCAGCGATGGCTTGGTTGGTGTATCCTATATCATTGATTTTGCAGTCCATAATAGCTGGCAAACCTTGGTCGTGAACGACTTTCAGTATTTTTTGTACGCCGTCGAAGAGACCTAGAGGAAGAATTAGTTGACGATTAAGTTTCACTGCGCAAACGTAAGGATGAACCGACTCCAACATCTCTATACTCCTAGAGAGGAGCCGGCTGGGTTTATCTGAGGGAAAGTCTAACGCCAAGACTAGATTGGAACCCGTTTTTCTCGACATATTTTCTATTTTGCTTCTAAACAACAAACCTTACACCTGAACCTTCATAGTGTTTTCATCAAAAAAGAGTTATTGGTTTAAAATGTAGGTTCAAAAGTTTTTATGGTTTCTATGTATTTTCTTCATCGAATCAATTTCTTTTGTACTTCTATTAGCCTATCGATGTCCTCCTCTGTATTGAAAAAGTGAGTACACACTCGTATTCCTCCTATTCCTCCCGCGCTTCTTATTGATACTTTTATTGGTTTCGGTTGGCTAGCAAAAGTGTTAAAGCTATCTGAGTCGCGTTTGTACCTGCCGGTAGTATACATTATTAGCCCATGTCTTTCCTCCGGTTCTATAGGAGTTAAAACTTTACAACCGCTGTCTCGAAGTTTTTCTATAAGATACCCTCCAAGCATGCGGACTCTCTTTTGGATATTCTTAGGTCCTAAATCATTTAGATACTTCAAAGTAGCATCCCAAGCAAATAGGACCTCTCCTACGCATACCCCCTGATCAAATCTATCTGCATCGTTTCTGAGCGTGTAATCCCAACTGCTTATGTTATCGTGATCAGCTAAAGTGAAGGGTATTTCCCCAGGAATTTTAGCAGCAAGATAATTCTGAAATGAGCATTCAAGTTCATCTATAAGGTTTTCTTTAACGTAAAATATGCCAGCTCCTTCAGGTCCACACTGCCATTTATAGCTTCCAGTTAGCAAGAAATCTACATCGTCTTTCTTTACATCCACGTCGATCACTCCAATTGCTTGGAAGGCGTCATCCAAAACAAAAGCGTTTCTTTCGTGCGCAATCTTGCAAACTTCTTCTACATTGTAGGTGAAGCCGCAAAAGGGGGTTGTCCGATTAATGCAGACAAGTCTGGTGTCGTCGTCAACTTTCTTATCGAGATCGGACATGTGGATTTTCCCGTTATCGTTTTCAACCCTTCGTAGCTCCACCCCTTTTTTTCTACTCAAGTTCAGTAATATGAAAGGAATCGACGGATACGCCAAATCTGTAAAAACAACATTGTCACCCTTTTTCCAATCCAGCATATCATTGATTATTAAATTGGAAGCGGTCATAATACGATACATATTGGTAACCTCCCTTTTTTTCGCGTTGATAAGCTTGGCAGCTTCCTCTTTTGCATGCATCGCTCTGCCGCTAAGAAAAGGGTGACTTGCAATATCCCATGGGTCTATTCTTCCTTTTTCTTGAAAGTCGAAGAACTCATGTGCGGCTTCTAACCAATACTTGCCTGGAATCATCATACCTCCAGCATTGAGAAAAGTCCAATATTGGAGCAATGGAAAATCTTCTCTTATCTTGTCCAAATTCATGTTTTTCCCCTGTTTTGTCGTTAGGTCGCTGCTACCTTTTATGGATTCACTCAGGCGTACATTCCACTCTAAAGTGTGTGGTAGCCCGGGAGAGATTCGAACTCTCGTCAGCGGGTCCAAAGCCCACTATGCTTGTCCACTACAGTCGGCGGAGTCGATCGTTCAATATGCCTCTTCTACCGGGCTAAACGTGGACTCTCCGGGCTGTTTTTCCTATACTTGCATTCCATGTAATAACCTTAACGTCAAACGGAAAAGATTATTGTCCCTATCACAAATTTTACCTTTGCTGGTCTCAGCGTAGGGAGTGAACCTGACGCCCATCATGGTTAAGCAGATTATCCGCTTAGAGGAACTGGGCAGCAAGAGT
>JAYEKF010000094.1:0-6297 GCA_034660895.1 Thermoproteota archaeon
AAAAAAACAGGAGATTCCATATAACATTAAGGCTTTTGCGTGTGCAATTGAGAAGATTTTCGGGTTAGGAGCCAATTATGTTGAAATTCTAATTTTGAAACGACTCTACAAAAAGATTGGGCGAAGTTTCAAAGGGTCCATATCTAAAGACCAAGCATTCACTGAGTATGTAGCTGCCGCTAACCGAATTTTTCTGTGGAAGAAGAAAACTGAGAAGATAGTGGAGGAGGTGGTTCCATGCGAGGAAGTGACTATGGAAGGTTAGTTGAATCTTTTCTCAAAGACAAATCTCTTGCTGATGCTTTCAAATGCTTGTTTGAAAATGCTAGTGACGCCATTTACATTCTTGATATGCATGGAAATTTTGTGGCTGTTAACCATAAAGCAGAAGAACTAACTGGGTTTAAGCGAGAAGATTTCATTGGAAAATCCTTCAGAAAGATTATTCCAGCCAAAAGCTTGCCGAAGACGATTAAGGGCTTTTTGAGTGTAATCAGAGGAAAGTCAATCAGACTCAAATTAGAGCTCAAAACAGCTTTCAAGAAAACGGTTCCAGTTGAAGTTACTTCAACGCCGTTAATCATCAATGGAAAAATTGTTGGAACTCTCGGAATTGCACGAGACATCACTGAACGCGAGAAGGCAGAAAAAGCGTTGCGGGAGAGCGAGGGAAAATACAGGGCTTTGATGGAAAAAGCCCCAATCGGCATATGTAATGTGGATATCAAGGGCAAAATCACCTATGTCAACAAGAGATTCGAAGAAGTTTCAGGCTATTCACGGGAGGAAGTCGTCGGCAAAAACGGGTTCAAACTTGGCATGTTTTCCCATGAAACCCTGAAGCTCTTCACGGAACGGATAAAGGAAAGATTGATGGGGAAACCAATCCGCCGTCTGGAAGTTCGATTCAAATGCAAGGACGGAAGATGGATATGGGTGGAAATAGAGGGCAGAATAATCAAGAAGCGAGGGATTCCAGTCGGCTTTCAACTTGCCTCAAGAGATATTACCAAACGCAAACAGATGGAAGAGAAACTGAAGATGGAGAAAGAGAAATTCCAGACATTGTTTAACTTGATGGTTGACCCAGTGGTTATTGTTGATAGTAAAGGCAAATTTTTAGAAATTACCAATAGAGTAAAGGAAATCACAGGTTATGAGAAAGAGGAGCTGCTTGGAAAAAATTTCTTCAGAACAAACATTTTAACTGCCAGAAGCAAAGCCGTTCTGATAAAGAATTTGGCTAAACGAATGATAGGAACACATGTAGCTCCGTACGAGATTGAAGTGCTCACAAAAGACGGCGAAAAATTGCCATTCGAGGTAAATGCAATAAAAATTACATATGAAGGAAAACCAGCAGACATGGTTGCATTCCATAACTTAAGAGAAAGAAAGAAAGCGGAAAAAGCAGTTCGGGAGAGCCAAGAGAAGTTTGAACGGTTGTTTATGAATAATCCTGAGGCAGCTGTCTATACAGATTCGGGCTTTCACATTTTAGACCTTAACTCTCGCTTCACTGAGCTTTTCGGATACTCTTTGGATGAAGTCAAAGGCAAACGCATCAACGACATGGTAGTGCCAAAGGGCAAAATGGAAGAAGCTGGAATGCTGGACAGAAAAGCTCGGAAAGGATACGTTCGTCATGATACTGTTAGAAAACGGAAAGACGGAACTTTAGTTCCGGTCTCTGTATCTGCTGCCCCCATCACCGTTGAAAATCAACTCATAGGCTCTGTGGCATTGTATAAAGACATCACTGAGCGAAGGCAAATGGAGAAGAAGTTGGAGGAGTATTCTGAGCATCTAGAGGAACTGGTTGAGAAGAGAACTAAAGAGTTGAAGAAGTCCCAAGAACAGCTTCTCAAGTCTGAAAGACTAGCGGTCGTCGGAGAATTAGCGGCAATGGTTGGTCACGACCTGCGCAACCCATTTACAGGTATAGCTGGTGCTACATACTATTTGAAAATGAAGTTAGGCTCAAAAATGGATAAGAAATCAAGGGAAATGCTGGAGCTTATTGAGAAGAACGTAGAATACTCCAACAAAATCATAAGCGACCTTCTAGAATACTCAAGAGAAATACGGTTGGAACCGGCAGAAACCACGCCAAAATCAATCATAAAAGGCGCATTAATTTTAGTCAAAGTTCCAAAAAACATACGAATATTAGACTTAACTGGGAATGAACCAAAAATTAAGGTTGATGTGGAGAAAATGAAAAGGGTCTTTGTTAACACCGTTAAAAATGCAGTTGACGCTATGCCTAAAGGCGGCAAACTTACAATAAAAAGTAAGGAAACAAACGGTAAATTGCAAATCTCCTTTACCGACACTGGAATGGGCGTACCCGAGGATGTTTTAGATAAAATTTGGACACCGCTCTTCACGACAAAAGCAAAAGGAATAGGGTTAGGCCTATCAGTCTGCAAACGCATCGTAGAAGCCCACGGAGGCAATGTTTCTGTGGAAAGCACAGTTGGTAAAGGAACCACATTCACGGCAACTATCCCTATTAAACCCAAATTAGAAGGAGGTGAAAACGTATGGGTGAACGTGCCAGAATCCTTGTTGTCGACGACGACGAAAGCGTAAGAAAGGTTCTAGCAACCGTATTGGAAGAGGAAGGATACGTTGTTGACTCTGCAGAAAACGGAAAAGAAGCAATCAAAAAATCCAAAGCCAAATTCTACAACCTCGCGTTGATAGACATCAGACTTCCAGACATGCAAGGAACAAAACTTTTGACTGCAATGAAAGAAACCACGCCAAAAATGGTTAAAATAATCATCACAGGCTATCCGTCGCTGCAAAACGCCATCGAAGCCGTAAACAAAGGTGCAGACGCCTACATACTCAAACCCTTCGACATGAAAAAAGTTCTCAGCAAAATCAAAGAACACTTGAAGAAACAGCAAGAAGCAAAAAAATACAGCCAAGAAAAAGTCACAGAGTTCATCGAAACCCGCGTCAAAGAACTAGAAAAAGAGAAAACTGTAACCCACAAAAAACCACGCTAAAATCCTTACCCCTATTTTAGGGTTAAAGCGTGATTACTCGTAACTTAGACCCCAAATTTTCATACAAGTTAAATGCGACAATCCCAGGAGCCTTCACTTTGGCAAAACCGTGTTGTCGCGGAAATTGTTCGGGTGACTAAGCAGCTTCGAACCATAGAAAACACAGGTGTCAGCGCATGAAAAAGAGAGTTTAAATATCATGGTACGTTTTACATAGATGTGTGTTTGGGGGCGGAGCCTTTTTGCCTCCGTAAGGGAGAAAGCGTGCAGTATGAGTCATCGTAACCGTTTGGATATTATGGCGGACATTTTGAAAGCTTCGTTGGGCGGGTCTAAGAAGACACATGTTATGTACCGGTGTAATCTCAGCTTCACGCAGTTGGAAAAATATTTGAGTTTTATGCGGAGTAAAGGGCTTTTGAGAATTGCGGTGGAGGATGGCAGCCGAAAGTCAGAGCTTTTTGAACCCACTGAGAAAGGTAACAGTTTTCTTCAGAAGTATGGTCGTTTGAAGGCTCTTCTGTCGGTTTAACGTTGCTGTTTTCAACTTGCCGGCTTTATGTATCAAGCTGGTTAAGCACGTGTGGAAATATGTTAAATGCGTGTTAATGTTTTTTTGTTGTTTGTGCTAGTTTTAAGCCAAATTCTTTTAATATTTTGAAATGTTTATCTCGTGTTTTCAGGGTCATGTCATGAGATACTGCTGTTGCAGCTATGAGTAGGTCTGCGTCGTGTATGGACTTGCCTTTTTTCTTAAGCTTGCGGTACATGTTGCAGTAGGTTTCAACAGCTTGGTTGTCTAGGTTAAGTACGTGAAAGCTTTCTTCGAGTAGCCCTTTGACTTTGGGTCTTTTCTTAGTTTCAAGTCCTCTTAATACTTCGATGAGCGTTATGATGGAAGTGGCTGCGGTCTCATGTTTCCTCTCGTGTAGCAACTTTATGATCGTGTCTGTGTCAAGTAAGTTCATCTGAATGCAAATCTTTCCCTAAACTCTCTGCTGGATTCAAGTATGGCTTTCATGTCTTCATCAGTGAGTGTTCTCGCCAGCTGCTCGAATGCCTTCTTACTTCTTAACCTCTTAACCTCGTTGCATAATTTTAGAAGAAAGTTTCCCCACTCATCGCTGCCTTTAGCATTCTCCAGAACCTTTTTAACATCGGCGGGAACTGAAATGGTTGTGTATTTTGTCAAAGACATCACTATGTAACTATATAATAACATAACCACTTATAATCTTTTCCTGTCCGCTTCCATCCAACCGTTTTCATATGCATCTGGTTTCTTTCAGAAAACTGGACAACAGAGGAGCTAGTCGAACCTTCTGTTTTTTTCGGTCTAGTTCAATGAACCTGTATTCGCTGAGGAAGTTAGTGAGAATTTCGAGTTTGAATTGGTGGAGGTTAGATTTTTCTGTGATTTCTTTTAGACTGTGCCATTTTCCGTCTTTGAGTATTTCCAGGATTTGATCAATTTTCGGCGGCGTTGAACCATAACCTCCATTTTTGTTTGGTTATGTCTGATGTGGATAAAATGGTTTCTGAACGTTTTGTTTAGATTTTTCTTCTAGAGGCGGATTATGGAAGCTACTATGAGTAGTTAACCCTTTGGATTAACTCTTTCCATTTACAACATGGGAGACAACGAAGTACACGTTTAGAAACACATAAACATAACCGGTTGGGATAGCGCGTAGGTATCATTAAATTCTTGTCAAGATAAAGGCAGCGGAATTTTGACAATTTATTAGAGAAACATTGTATTCAGCACAAAGCCGACGGTTAACGGAATAGTTAAGTTGTCGTTAAGAGGCATAGGAAGACATTCTACGAACATGCCAGCCACGGCCCCAATAAGGGCTGTAGCAGGGTCTAAAAAGAAAGTTGCCCCTAGAAAAGCGAAGATGAAACCGAAAAGTGAGCCTTCAATGTTTTTAGCTTTGTTAAATGGGTACAGTGTTTTTCCAAATTTTTTGCCGAATAAGGATGCGAAGCCGTCGCCTAATGTAAGTATGACTATTGAGGCGTATCCAATGTGTGGTTGAAAGATTATTAATGGAAGCATTACGCCGAAAGCATAAAAAATAGGGGCGGTTGCAAACTCGTATAATTCTAGTTTGACAGCTGCTCGTGTTGTTATTGAAGTGAAAACTGGAAAGGTTATTCCTACTATTCTGGCAAGTTCGGATATAACGTAAAGGAAAGTTACAAGGAAAATCAAGAAGGTTATGAAACGGCGGTCAAGGAGGTAAGCGCACATGAAAGGTATGGCGAAACCGCTTAAGTGAATGGCTGAACGAAGGATTTCATTTCTTGATAGGATTCGCTTGGACTTTTCTGGTTTCGTTTTTGTTATGATTGGCAGTATGTTGCTTAGGTTTCCGGTTGCCACGTAGTCGGATTTGCTGCTCAGCATAAAGTCTGGGTTATACCCGATTTTCAAGCTGGCGTACGGAAACATTTGTAGATTGTTTCGGTCGTCAGCCACTAAAACGCAGTTTTTTGAATGCAAGTTTTCTCGGTCTAGAATTTGTTTTAGAATTACGGCTTTGCCGCCTTTTTTATGACATCTCCTTCGATTTCGCCTGTGAATTTGCCGTTGATCGTTTTCAAGTTTAGTCCGAAAGCGTAGTCTGCTTTGAGTTTAGCCGCCAATTCTTGGATGAATAGGTTTGGGAGACCTGAGCTTATGAGCGCGGTTTTCCATCCGTTTTTATGTAAGTATTCGAAAACTTTTTCTGAACCTGGAAGTAAAGGCATTTTCTCATAGTAAAAACGGAGTTGCTTGATGGTGTATCCTTTAAAACATTTGAAAATTCGTTTTAAAGCAGCCTCAAGCGATAACAAACCAGTTTCGTAAAGAAGCCCATAGAATATGATTTTTAGGAATTTTGGAAATCCAAGTTTTCTTGTTGCTTCGAAAGGTATGTAACGTCTCTTAGGCAGAAGCACTCCTTCAACGTCGAAAACAACTAAGCCCTTAGGTTTGTTTGTTGCTGTCTCAGCGTTATCCAACTAGTGATCTCCTACATACTTTTAGGGGTGCTTGATTTTTTATGTTTATGCAGTGCGGTGGATGGAAATTTGGTAACTTTCAAGTATTTTTTGTTACGCGCTAGGGTGTTTAGAAAATGGCTAAAGATGGTTAAAAATGTATTTTTGCGTTTTTAGGCTTGTTCCAGCCTTGTTTTGTTAACCGTGTTTTTAGGGATTGAGGGACGTAGATGAAGTTTTCTGGGAGGGTTGGTGGATCCGTTGTTCGCTGTTTTCTGTCTTTCAA
>JAYEKF010000095.1:0-26679 GCA_034660895.1 Thermoproteota archaeon
AAAGCGTAGAGGCAGGCCGAGAATTTATGGAAGTCGCCTCGGAAGTAACAAAGAAAAAACCGATAGTGGCTTTGAAAAGCGGAAAAACTAAGGCTGGAGCACGCGCAGCAGTCTCACACACAGGCGCTATAGCCGGCTCAGACAGAATTTACGAAACAGTTTTCAAACAAGTCGGCATTGTAAGAGCAAAGGACATGGAAGAATTTTTCGACATGGGTAAAGCCCTAGCATTTCAGCCCCCAGCAACCGGAAACAACATAGCCATAATCACCGATGCTGGAGGACCCGGAATCATGGCGGCGGACGAATGCGAATCAAAAGGACTGAAAATAAAGAGTTTTTCGGATGAAACTACCCGAAAAATTGAAAAAATGAAGACTGAGGGAAAAATTCCGAAGTTCGCAACGGATGTGAACCCCCTAGACCTAACTGGTTCAGCGACTTCAGAAATGTTTCAGTACGCCGCAAAAATTCTTCTTGAAGACTATGAAATCCACGGAATTATTGTTTTGGGCATGCATCATCTACCAGCTTTGCAACAAGATTTCGTTGATAGAATTGCAAACTTGGCTAGGAACCAAACTAAGCCCGTTGTGGCATGTGACATTGGAGAAACAGAAATGGCGCTGTTCATCCGGTCAAGATTTGACAAGCTGCGGATCCCATCTTACTTTTCGCCGGAG
Organism: Thermoproteota archaeon; assembly: GCA_034660895.1. Taxonomy (GTDB): domain Archaea; phylum Thermoproteota; class Bathyarchaeia; order Bathyarchaeales; family JAYEKF01; genus JAYEKF01. The sequence goes on from JAYEKF010000095.1 coordinate 684, forward strand.
GACGCCGCTAGATCAATGTCTGCTCTTGTCGAATACGGGGATTATCTAAAGGAGCAACACTGCTTCGAGCAGTACTTAGACAATTTTCTTCAGAGAAGACCCTGTAAATAAATGGTTACTTGCACTTTTTCGCCGTCTTTAAGCTGGAGAACCTTCCGCAGGTTGACTGGAGCCAACACCTCCAACAGGTCAGCCGGGTAGCCTGGGACTTCCGGTGTTACAACAACGCCTTTAACACGCTTCATAACCAACGCTTTGAAGCATTTTCCCCGAAAGAATCCTTCCGCAGGTTTGATTTGCACACCTTTCGCCTCACCCATTAAATCTTTAACCTTTGTTTCAGCTGGTAAACGAAGATTTAATGTTCCGGGATAAGGGTTGAAACCTAATTTTTGGATGAACTGTTTTTTCACCCACGGAAGCTTCACAAATTTGGTTCCAGCACCTTCTCCGCTGATAACCGTTCCTTTTATGGTTACGGTTTCCACTTAACGTCATCTCTTAGGCGTACTGGAATGTTGGTTAAGTTGGAGACATGTAGTTACTTAGCAGTCTGTTTAATTCGTCTTCTGCGTTGTCAGCGCGAATGAAAATTGGGACATTTTCTATTCCGGTGGCCACGTAGCTGCTCAGCAACCATTCTCCAGGCGCAAACTCCAACGTTTTCTCTAGGATGCCTTGGTCAATCATGAATGTGCTGCTCACCACTGAGCGGTCGTAGGGTCTCGGCAGGGTTCCAACGAAGTAAGTGTGGAGTTGCTGCAGGGCGTTGGTGTTAAGATAGGCGATTCGTTGTGTGGCCACGCATCCTCCCAATCCGTATTTTCTTCCCTGCCTGAGAAGCGTTTCAACTTGTTTTGAACATTTTTTGTCTATACCCGTAGACCCAGAGAGGTCTGGGATGAACTCTTGTGCTTCGTCGAAAACGAAGAGTATGTATGGTTTAACCTGAAACTTTCTTTTTCTGCGGTCTAAAACGTCTTGCGTCAGGCGGATGACGAGGTCTTTTATTGTGAACCGGTCGGCTATTGATAAGCAAACGAGTCTTTCTTCGCCTTCCAAGAGTTCACGAATGTTTTCCACCGTAAGTCCCATGGTTTCCATTGATTCCTCCTCTTTTTTCTTTTTCAGCACGTCGAGAATGTTTGTTCGGGTTGTAGCCCAGCCGTACAGACCGCTTTTTTCGTGAACTCGAAACTTCTGCACTGCTTCTGTGGCTTTTTGGCTGATGAAGCGGACGAAGTCTTCGTTAACCTCTTGGTTTTCGATAAGTGTATGCTGGTTCATGTATTCTAGTACGTATTCTCGGGTTTCATCCACGGCGTTTGTGTAGTGCGGTTTATCAGTGTTTGCTTTTCTTTGCTCTTTTAACTCATTCAAGAATTGACCGTACGTGGGAACTCTAAAGCGGGGTTTGGTGTAGTAAGAAACTTTCCCTTGGTCAATTATTTTTTCTAAACCTTTCTGAACTCTTTCGTCGTCTTCATATTCTCTGGGTTTCACCACCGAATTGTAGAATTGCTCCGCCGTGTCCACTCTCCTTTCCAAAGTCACCTTGGCGGGGATCTCTGGGTTGGTTAGGATATCCATTAGAAGAAACGGATATTCGCAGCTTATGTCGAAAATCACAACTTTTGTGTCGCTGGTGTGATAAAGGATTCTTCTGAGAATGTTGGACATGAGGTTGCTCTTTCCGCCGCCGGTGAAGGCGAATACTCCAAAATGGTATCTTACTAAGCTTTCAAAATCAACGTAAATTGGAATTCTTGTGGGGCGAGTCTCAAACATTTTCACCACGCCTAAACGTCGGCTGATTTTAGCGTCTGGAACACCGCCCGCAATGTCCACCTTGAATTCTTCTACAATGTTTTGGTTGTACATTCGGTTAATCATCTGACTGTTCAAGATGTGTGCTTCGCCGGCGACAACCGGATAAGAAAATCCCTTCTTAAACTCGGGTTCCCCATCTTTGTGAATAATAAGGTCGTAGTTGACAGGGATGGCGCTGATCTGAATCATCATAGTCGCTTGGTCATCGGTTTCCCAGTCAGCTTCTGACTGCTTAATGATTTCAAACTGCATCGGATAATAACTATGGTTTGATAATCCTCTTAGTCCGAAGTGTTCCGGCCAAACTCTGGATGCTTCCATTAAGGTGCATCTTTCCCCGTCTTCCGCTGGCTTGAAATTTTTCACAGCAATCAGCATGCCTTCCTCTAAGAGCCCCATCAAGTCTTTCTGGTACTCCACTTTTATCCGGCAGTCGTAACGGGCGGAGATTCCAGCAAACTTAGATTCCTGTGTTTTCGCAATCTTTGGAATAACTGCACTCATTCTAGCGTGGAACCGACCGTCAAAGTCGGTGAAATATTTCTTATAGGATTTCTCTTCTAGCGGCTTCAATACGAGACCTCCTCTCCCTAAAAGTACTCATGTAAAACACAAACTTCCTCAATTTATAGTTGTTCAAAATCCACTCCCGCGTACCATCCACAATGTTCTTAAATGAAGCGTAATGCCACTTAGCCACTTTATCTGCAATGAACAAAGGTTTGTTGTGGCCAAAAGCTTCAGGAATGCTGGGGGCAACCATAGACCCCAAAATAACCATAACCAAATTCTGCAGAGGATTCTCCACGCTCTGATCTTTGAACAACAAAACCTCTAAAGGCTCTAAGGCAGACCCAAACGCGTTCCGCAAAGAAAGAACAGAGTTTTCGGATACGTCAAACTCTGGATAAACCAAACGGTCAGTGAGCAAAACGTTACTGCGAAGCCTCGGATCATGGACTGCTTGAGAAAGCTGAATGTAAGATTTCAGAAAAAGTTTTTCCAAGCCAATGCGGTTTCTCCTCGCCCCAAGAACATAGCCTTTACCACGTTCTCGATCAGGAATCATGGTTCGGAAGCAGGAATCATATTCGATGAGCGCCCAAGGAACCCTAATTTTGTCGGGATTATAAAGTGAAGCAGACTGCAAAATCATGCGATCTGTGTCTGGTAGCTTCTCTAACTCTTCCATTTCTACTGAGCCTTCCAGCAAGCCTTCGTTTTGGAGAATTGGAATTAACTGCCTTTTGAAGTCTCTGGCTGCGGTGTCCTTCGTCACCCCGATAAGGAGAACCCTCTTTCTCCAGCACTCTTCAATCAGCATTTCAAGGCAAAAAAGCGTTAGGAAAGCTATGTCTAGGGTGGTAAGCCAATGCTCCCGTCCGCCTTTCACAATTCTCATTTTGTTTCCCTCTGCTTCATCAAAGAAAAATCGGTCGCCAAAAGTTTCCACCAGCTTTTTCAGGCGACCCCACGTTTCTCGATAGCGTAGATTAAACTCGTAACCAACATCCGTCTCTCTCAAGCATCCATCTTTCACCAGTTTCTTCAAGTATCTTTTCACCCTTTTTCTCCGCCCACCGTTGTCTACTCCAAGATTTTGACAAACTTCATCCAGTGTGGAAGGAGACTTTTGCTGCAGAGAATACAGTATGGCGTGACGTAGGTAGTCCGCCCTAACGGGAGGAAGCCCTAAAACAGGCTCTCGAATGCAATACCTTCCATACGCTAAATCTTTCTCGTCGATGGGGACGCCGTCCACCTTGTAGCCGACAAGACTGGTTTTCGTTTTCCAAAATTCCCGTTTAGACGTGTCGTAGAGGAGGCTGGCACGTTCCCCAGATAAAGTTCTATCCATAAAGAGGATACGCACGTCTTTTTCGGCGTCGCCGACCAACTTATAAGCCAAATAGTATTCGGCGAAAGTCATAATCCAGTTGGCAATGGTGGCGTTATTGATGATGGTTTGATCTACTAAATATTCTAGGTCGAAGAAAGCTTGGTCGACATCCGGAACCTCATGTATGTAGATGGGAGTCACGCTTGAGATTCCAGCGCCCTTCTTTAAAAATTCTGAGTCGTACTTAACCGTTGGTTCACTGCTCTCGTGGAAAGTAATGGTTCCAGTGGCGGCGTAGGCTCCGCCGAAAAAAATCATGAGGTCGTAAAGCGGATTTGAGTACATTGTACCGTCTACGCCCGCGAAGCGGATTTTTTGTGCGCCGAAAAACTGTAGTGCGGTTTTGTAGGCTTTTTTGAAGCTGAAGTTTGTTATTAGAAAGTTAACTAGGAACCGTGGATAGAGATCTTTTAGGGAACGGAACCTCCGCTCATACTCGGACACTCTTTCTTCCGCACCCTTTCTTAGCAACTCGCTGGCTCTCTTCACGTTGTGAGTTATGAATGATGGAGACAAACGCTCACCAACCGGTAGGAGAAGAAAAACAAATTTAAAGTGTTGTATCAGCGTTCCTTATTTTATTGTTCTCGGCTTTTCAGCCATTGAGCGACTTTTCTGAAGAGCGGGTTGCTGGACATATCAACGATTGGAATAATAAGTTTTTCTTTTGTTTCTAAACGCTTCTGATATTTTGGCATGAGCGCGTAGCTTACAAATGTCCAGTAGACTCTTTTTTGTTCAATTAGAGCTTTTGCCGCCGTCTCCGTGTCCACATGAAGGGGAAAGTAGATGAATGCTACTCCTTCCGCCCAGTATATACCTGCTGTTTTTCCTCCAGCGATGATCCCTGTGAACCTAGCTAATTCTTCTGGGGCTGCGAATTTGGTGCATTGCATGATTACGATTTCTTTGAAGGGTTCATATTGTATGCTCACGTTTTCTTCCATTTTTGGGAGCTCCTTTCTCAATTGATTAGTCGCTGTGTCTGTTTTAATGTTTTGCCTCTTCAATAACCAAGACCGGTAGGTAAAGGTAAATATTAAGAGGGATGAGGCTTTTGATAGTTTAAAACTAGCGTGAAGGGATTGTTTTGCCTGAGATTCGTGTTGGTGTTGTGGGTGTGGGCAACTGTGTTTCCGCTTTGGTGCAAGGCATAGAACACTACAGGAACGTAAAAGAGGACGTGGATGCCCCTGGATTAATGCATGTTGATTTTGGTGGTTATCACATTCGTGACGTCCGGTTTGTGGCTGCTTTTGATGTGAACAAATATAAGGTTGGTCGGGATTTGGCGGAGGCTATTTTCGCTGAGCCGAATTGTTGCGCTCGGTTTGCTGAGATCCCACGGTTGGGTGTGAAGGTTTTGGCTGGGCCTGTTTTGGATGGTGTTGCTTCGCATATGAGAGCGCCGTTTAGGACGTACGATGAGAGTGTGATGAAGCCCGTGGATGTTGTGGAGGAGTTGAGGGCGGCGGAGGTGGATATGTTGTTGAATTTTCTTCCTGTTGGGAGTGCTGAGGGAACTCGGTTTTATGCGGAGGCTTGTTTGAAGGCTAGCTGCGCCTTTGTGAACTGCATTCCCGAGTTTATTGCTTCCGTTCCAGCGTGGGCGAAGCGTTTTGAAGCGGCTGGTTTGCCTGTGGCTGGTGATGATGTGAAGAGCCAGTTGGGCGCTACGATTATGCATCGGAATTTGGTTAGGTTATGTGTTGAACGTGGTGTTCGAGTTGAGGAAACGTATCAGTTGAATTTGGGCGGCAACACAGACTTTCAGAACATGACAGTGGAGGAGCGGTTGAAGACGAAGCGTGTGAGCAAAACTCAGGCGGTTACAAGCCTTGTGCCTTATAATGTGCCTACTAGGATTGGACCTTCAGATTACGTTCCGTTTTTAGGTGACAAAAAGATTTGTTATGTGCTTCTTCGTGGCAGGAAGTTTGGAGGTCAGCCGGTTATGATTACAGCGAAGTTGGAGGTGGAGGATTCACCTAACAGTGCGGGTGTGGTTATTGATGTGATTCGTGCGGTGAAGTTAGCTTTAGACAGGGGAATAGCGGGGCCTCTAGTTAGTGTTTGTTCGTACGCATTTAAGCATCCACCCGTTCAAGTGCCAGATGACATGGCGAAGCAGTGGGTGGAAGAATACATAAAAGGAAAAAGAAAACGATAAGCAAGATGCGAAATAACCCAAGAGAAGTCATTTTTTGGGTCGAAGTTTCTTCAATTTCGTTTAGATTCTCTTTGAACTCCCTCAAGAGGTTGCTATTTTTGATTTTCGAAATTGTAGCCTTTGAAGTTTCTTTCGCTTTCTATGCTAGATCGCACACATACATACATACGTTAACTATGGCATAGCGTAAGCTTCAACGCCTAATCTTTCTCTAACTTCCTTCGCAAAGACCCTAGCACAATCACTCCTAAAACCGTCAACAACAACTAAACCAGCACCGCATAACTTCACATAACTCAGCAAACCAAAAAAATCAGAATGGTCACTCAAACCAACAACAAACTCACAGTCGTTAACCTGCCTAACAGCATCGCCACCAAACTGCCAACCACTCACTAAAACCCTGAAACCATCCAAACTAACATGCTTCCTAGAGCTTGTATGATGAAAAACCACACAAGGAGCTTTTTCACGCAACAATAAACCACCAACCTCATCACTCTCCAGCTCCAAGCCATCCCCAAAACACGATCCATAACGCTCATAAACCCTACAAAACCTAAAAATTCTCTCTGGAACCACGAAAGGAACCTGAACCCCTCCACCACGCAAAATCTTCATCACCTCCTGCAACTTTCCATAATAGCCAAAAACAAATACAGGGCCATTCCTCAACCCACGCTCCACCAAAGAAATCAATTCGCTTTCCACCTCATCCCGAAAACGCCGAACACGAAAGGGATGCCCATAAGTCGCCTCAATCACCAACACATCCGCCGAAACCACTGGAGTTCCACGTAACCTAAAATCACTAGTGTACAGCATCCTTGTCCCCTCTTTGTCTTCCACCAACACCTGAGCCGCACCTAAAATATGGTCCACCGGGTAAAGAGTTAACCGCTCATCACCGTAAAGAAAAGGTTCTCCATAACCCAGCGTTTTCACATTTCCATTACGCAAAAAACGAGGTGATTTTACCACTTTAATCAAATCCTTCGTCGCTGCAGTCATCAACACTTGTTCACAGCTCTTCAAGCTCCGCCGTAAACCCAAAATATGGTCAGCGTGAACGTGGGTGACCACTCTCAACGGCCTAGTTTCATGAAACGCGTCGCAAGCAGCATACTTCCCAAGAAGAATTGCTCCCCTCTTGTCCACGTTGACCTTCAACAACACTGAACCCAACTATGTAAACCATTGCTAGGAAACGCCAAAATCATGTAGAATGGTGGCGACGAATTTTGTTCCCTGAATAAAACTGTTTATCCTCAAGTTTTCGTTAGGTGCATGAGTGTTTGCTCCCGGATGGCTGCAACCCACAGAAACCACTGGGTATCCCAGCCAGTTTCGAAACAAATGCATCGGTCCAGAAGCAGCGCTCGTCGGATATACTACCGCCCTCTTTCCATACACTTTCTCAGCAGTTTTCACCACCACTTGAACAAAATCATCAGTTACAGGGGTTTTAGTAGGCTCTGTTGAACCTTGCCGAATCAATTCAATGTTTTTAAACCCTTGATTCTCTAAATGCTTCTTTAATTTCATAAAAATTTCATCTGGCATTTGACGTGGCACCAAACGGAAGTCCAGCTTTGCCATAGCCTTCTTCGGTAGCACCGTTTTCGACCCCGACCGTGTGTACCCTGCCAGAAAACCGTTGATGGTGCAGGTAGGCTGATACAACAACGCTTTCACAGCCTCTAACCCTGACCTGTCGTGAATGAACCTCTGTAATCCCAATTCCTTCTTTTCTTCCTCTTCTTCGAATGGGATTTCTTTCACACAGTTCATTTCTTGCTCTGATGGAGGTTCAACATTTTTGTAGAACCCGCCAATTAGGATTCTCTCACGCTTATCTTTTAATGTGTTCAACGCCCAAACTAGACGCCAAGCTGGATTAGGGATCAATGGAGCATTAGCAGAATGCACATCTCTAGATGCACCCCTACTTCTTAACTCCACTGACAGAACTCCTTTCAGCCCCAAATAAACACAAGGCCGTCCTTCGCGGTCGGTTCCACCAAACTCCCAAATCGCCGCATCAGCCGAAAAAAGATTCCTGCACTTCTTAATGATAGGTGGAAAATGGGGGCTGCCAATTTCTTCTTCCCCTTCCACCACAAATTTCACGTTAACTGGGACATCACCAGTAGTTTCTAAAAACGCTTCAACAGCCTTCAACCTAGAAACAAAATTGCCTTTGTTGTCAGATGCGCCCCTTCCATACATTCTCCCGCCATGTATTTCTCCACTAAACGCGTCATACTTCCACTCTTCAAGCGGTTCCGGCGGCTGAACATCATAATGATCATAAAATAGCAACGTTTTGCTACGTGTTTTGGATTCAAGTTCTCCGTACACAACAGGATTACCGTCTTCTTCCGGAATCTTTTTAGTAGAAAAGCCGACACCACGCATCATTTCTTCCACAATTTCTGCGCATCGTTTCATTCCTTCTCCTCTAGCCGAAACACTTGGCTGTTTCACAAGCTTCGCAAGGTCTTCCACAAATTGTTTGGAGTTTTCGTCAATGTAATTGTAAATTTTTTCTAAAGGCATGTTTCCACCTTTCTGCAAAAGCGCTATTAAAAAGCTTGCGTTATCAGACTTTATTATGCATCTAATGGTTTACCATATTCTTCTTGAAAAAACATTTCCGCTAATTCTTTTCTAGGTTTTTTCGGTGGTGACTCATCCGGCACCCCGATAGGTAGCAACGCTATCACCGCCAATTTTTCAGGGATTCCTAAGATTCGTTTCACTTTCTTTTCATCGAATGCACCGATCCAGCAAGTACCGTACCCTAAAGAAGCCGCCGCTAACACCATGTGCTCTACTGCAATTACCGGATCCCGCTTGAATCCGTTAGGTGATGCTGCTGGATCTCCAAGGGCCGCAATGATTACGCCAGCGTCGGTAATGAACATTTGATTGTTTGCTGCTCGACCCACCGCTTTTTTTCTTTCAGGATTTCTAACAACAACGAACTGCCACGGCTGGCGATTTTTGCCTGAAGGCGCTAAGCGGGCTGCTTCCAAAATTATTTTTAATTTCTCTTCTGAAACAGGTTCAGGTTTGTACTTTCTTATGCTTCTTCTTTTCCTAATAGCTTCGAATACTTCCATTATTCACACATCTTTGGTTTAATCATTGCTGAGAGAAAATAGGTTTTACGCTACTTCGAGCTAGGTCAACAATTTTGGATATCAAAATTCAAGAAGAAAATTCAACCAGCAGAGCATAAAGAGCTTCAAGAGCTTGAATAATAGACTATTCAACTTTTTTTGTATAAGTAAAGAGTGTGAGAGGGATAACCCAGCTTGGGATTTTCACAGAACTTTTCGACTTTAACGGGTTTCCACCGCAAAATCTCATAGTCATGAGACACAACACGAGCTCCTGTTTTCAACTCGTTCTCCAGTTTCGGCTTCACTTTCTCATTGGCGCTTGTTGTTAAGTACAGAAAAACCACGTCCGCAGGGCTGACATCGATTTCAAATAGGTCATTATGAACTATGGTTACTTTGTCTTGGAAACCGAGTTCATGAACTGAACTGAGAGCTTTTTTAGTTAAGTCTTCTCTCAATTCCACTCCCACCGCTGTAGCTCCGAATTCCCGCGCTGCTATAATAACGGTTCGACCGTCTCCGGCGCCTAAGTCGTAGAAGGTTTCACCCTTTTTTAGTTGTGCAAGGGTAAGCATGCGGCGGGCAACTGAGAGTGGGGTGGCGACGAATGGTGCTATAAACAAGTTTTGGCTACCTCTTGTGTTTAATGTGCGTGTTTAATGCGTGTCTTTTTTTTAAAAGTTTTCGGGTTGATGCTATGCGACATACAGGGTTTTCTTTTTTTCTCGTTTTGGCATACGGGATTCTCCGCATTTTTGGCAGCTTTTTTTGCAGAGTTCGAGATATTCTTTTTCGCTGTGTAGGACAGCTTCTGCAGCTTTTTTGCATAGTTCGCTTGGCTCGGTGCAACCCCATTCTTTGCATAATCCGGATATGAAAAGGCAGCAATCGTGGACGTCTTCTTTGTTTAGTAATGCTCGGTTGGTGCGTACAAGTAGGCAGAGCTCTCTTGCCAATATGCATGTTCGGATGTACTTGAATCTTTGCAGTATTTTCTCTCGTTGCTTTTTGCGGCTTATTTCCATGTTTCTTTCTCCAAATAGGGTGGTTGTGTTATTTGGTGTGCTGTGTCTTTTATAGTTTTTATGAATTTTGAATTTGTGTACACGCTCTAGTCTAGTAGAGATGGGTCGAATAGGCGAGGGGGGTGGTTGCATTTTTTGTTGTTTTGGTTGTTCTGAATGATGTTTATGGTTCTGTTTGGTCTCACATCTGATGAGTTTGAGGTGTGCTTTGAACGTTGTGTTAAGTGAAGATTTTTAGGATTTTTTGTGCGCATTGTTGCGGCGTGAGTTTTGTGGTGTCTAGTGTGATTTCTGGTTTTAGGGGTGGTTCGTATGGTGCTCCTAAGCCGGGCACGGTTGAGGCTTCGCCTTGTAATGCGCGTTTGTAGATGTGTTTTGGGGCGTCGAAGGTTTTTCCCCTCTTTGTTTCTCGTTGTACGCAGACTTCGAGAGGACATTCCAGATAGACTTCGATGTAACGGGGGATCTTTTTGCGGGCGTTCTGGCGGTATTTTCGGAGGTTTCCAGTTGCGTCGATGATGACGTTTACACCATGCTCTGTGAGGTGTTTGGCGATTTCAACCAGAATGCCGTAGAACATGTCCCGTTCTTGTTCCGTGTAGGTGGGGTTTGGAGTAACAGCTTTACGGAGCAGGTCGGAGCTAAGGGTTTGGGCTTGAATGTTGTGTTGTTTTAGTAAGTCTAAGAGTGCTTGGGAGACGACAGATTTGCCGCTACCAGGCAAACCTGTAACCCAAATACACCAACCGATGTGTTCCATTCTATTTCCTCTTTTCTGAATAGTAAGGTCTCCAAAATAAAGGGCGTGGCAGGAGCGTAAATCTCATGTGGTACCTTTCAGTTTTTATCTCACCTTTAAAGGTGAAAGTGTTAATCCTGTCCACTAAAAACAGAAACACAAAAGTTACAAACCTTCACTTCAAAACGCTAACAATTAAACGTACCATTTTAGTATTTCTTTAATAGCCTTCTGCGAGTATCCTCTCGCCCTAAGCAACTTCTTAATCGCTTCTACTTCCGTGTTAGCCAACGCACAAAGCTCCATTCGCACCCACTCTAAGACGTAAAAAAATATTTATCATTTTAAGTCTCCAAGCCAACATATACTCGGAAAGCAAATATTCAAAAACAGCGCTTCCCATTGTTCAATATGCAACCGGAACAAACCGTCGAAGGAACCATACTAGGGATTAGGGTAAAACTGAAAGCGGAGAAATTCAGCGTAAAACAAAACCATGAAATCGTCGTTTTCTGCCGAGCACCACCAAAAAAAGGAAAGGCGAACAAGGAAATCGTTAAAAACCTTAAAAAAATCTTCCACAAAAAAGTTGAAATTGTCTCCGGATTAAAATCGAAAAACAAAACAATTCTAATCAGAAACTGCAAACTAGAAGAAGCAAAGAAAATTCTGGAGCAGATAAAAAGTTAATCTTTCAGGTAAGGGTTCACGTTCCAAACGTCAAACCGTTCCGCATCCAGAACGTTGCGGATGAAGTTAAAAAGTTTCCGCCGTACCTCCAAACTAAGATTTGGATACCAAACAGGAGAAGCTACAACCAGTCCACGCCAAGCATAAAAAGGCTGAACAACCTCCAAAATCTCCTTATCTCCAGTTTTACGCAAATAGTTCTCCCAAAACAAACGAAACAACATGTCAAACGGACCAGCCAAAACACCAAAAGTCTGCAAAGAATAAAACAAATAATTAATTGACAACGCAGTCACATCATCAGCGGGCTCACCCCACACTCCACGACTGCGGTCTAAAACCGTAAAGTCCGCACCCCTCCGAAACAGAATGTTCCATGGATGAAAGTCCCCGTGAACTTGCGACAAACGGTGCGTCTTGGGCTTTAACCGCCACCTCCAGTCCACACATTTTTTCTCGATTTCACACAATTCCCTCTCCGTTATATATTGTGGTCCAGCTGGGTAGCTGTCAACTAAACCAAAAACACACTCACCGTGCCCAATCAACTCCCGAACACGCCGAACATATAACCCAGCTGCCTCCCGCTTCACGGCGTGAATCTCAACTAAATAGTCAGATAAAGCCAGGCAACGTTCACGGTCCAACTGGCGGAGTTTTCTTTCCATGCGAATTCGGTCTAAGTCACGGTGGTATAGGTCGCCCTTCACTAATTCTGTTAGAATGAAAAACTCCCTGCAGTCGCCAACCGATTTTAAACCTTCATTTTTTGTGAAGGCACCAACATCCACTGACCTTACATGTTTTGGAAGAAGATTAAACGCTTCATGCTGCCACAACAGGATTCCGGCTCGGTCGCTAAAGTGGTCATGCCCAAAACCTTCAGGATGTAGGGTTTCCAGAACAACTTTTTTGGGTTCACCGTTCACTTTAAACTCGATGAGGTAGGGGACTCCGTATCCGAAGCCTTTCAACTCTTTTTCAGACTTTCGTTTCTTTCCACCCATCTGCGTTACTGTTTGAATTTCGATTTTTCCCTTGTAAAGTTTAGAGAGGTACTCTCGTAGTTGGTTCATCCGTAGCCTTAACAAAAACTTCACCGTGTATCAACTAAGCGATAACTAGTTAAAAATTTACTTTTTGTGTAATAGAGAGCCAATTTCTTGTTTTTGGCTTTATTTATTATAACTGCAGGGTTACGTTTGGTTGTAGAAATCAAGTGTATGATATAGTTTTATTATTGATGGAAAAATAGGCAGATCGATTTCTCTAGCGCATGTAGTACTGACAATTTATAAGAATGCAGAGGTCCAGAAGAGAGAATTTAGAGGAGGCACCAAACTTAAATTGATGAACGATGGCCTACAATTTACGAAACTTTTGGCGATAACAGGCTCTCAGAGGAAACAAGGAAATTCTTATTTGTTGGCTAAAGAAGTTTTGAAGTCGATAAGGGAAGTTGATTACGAAATAATCCAGCTAGCGGAGAAGGAGATAAAGTTTTGCGACCTCTGCGGGAAATGCGAGTTTGGCGACTGCATCTTAAAGGATGACTTCAATTCTATCATAGAAAAGATGAAAGTGGCAGATGGTTTAATATTCTCGTTTCCGAAGTATTTCTCTGTCCCCTCCAAATTCCTTTGCTTCTTGGAGAGGTTGGACATAATTCAACATTGCAAGAAATACCATGGTTTCAGGAAAGCTGGCGTCAAACCTGACCTAAATTTTAGGCCACCATTCGAGGGAAAGCCCTTTTGTCTTTTCGTTGTATCCGGATTAGGAAGAGGAGAGGAGCCTTTAAGGCTAGCTGCTTACGAGTTTGTGGGGATGAGGATGAAGCTTATCATGCATGATTCACGGCCCTTTTTAGGAGTTCTTGTGAAGGGAGAATATAGAGGAGAAGTTCTCAAAGATTGGAAGGGCATAGAAGATTGTAGAAGATTGGTTAGAAAACTTGTTGATTCTATAAACCATTAAGGCTTACCAAAATTTCGTGCGCGTGCTAAAAGTTATATTTTGTTGAGTAGTGTTGTGGGTATTATAAATGGAGACAGGGTCTCGTATGGAGCTGAAAGGAAGAACCGCACTCATAACTGGCAGTACCGGCGGTGGAATGGGCAGAAGCACAGCATTCCAATTGGCGTCGGAGGGAGCAAACATAATCCTAAACTATGGAACCTGCCATCGAACTGGCCAGGTTCTTAAGGACGCTGAGGAGAATGCTAACAAAGTCGCAAACGTGGTCGAGGAGTTAGGAGGAGAAGCACTGGTATTTCCAGCGGATACCCGTGAGCCAGATCAAGTTAAAGCGATGGTAGACGCTGGGATAGAGAGGTTCGGGGCAATAGACATCTTAGTGAACAATGCTGGTGGTGAATGGTTGATACAGGATATTACAGAGATTGAACCGGATCATTGGCGTTCTGTCCTGCAGGCGGAAATCGACGGGGCATTCTACTGCATCAAATTTGTGCTGCCTTACATGCGAGAAAGGAGATGGGGAAGAATCATCAACATAAGCGTGGAGGACGCTTTGATGAAATGGCCTGGCGGTCTAGCTGAGGATTACGCCCTAGGAAAAGCCGCTCGGACATGGATGGTGCGAGCTTGGGCGAAACAAGAGCTTAAGCATGGGATAACAATCAACGCCATAGAGCCGGGGCCGATTGCGAACATGAAACTGGAGGAGGCGATAGATGCGGTGAAAAACGGAGAAGTGTGGCGGAAACGGAAGAAGCCAGTATCTCATGACATAGCCGAACTTATCGCATTTCTCTGTTCGGAGAAAGCTAGGTTCATAAGTGGCAGTGTGTTCGTGTTCCCCGTTTCCTAGTTGAAAAAGCTACATACGACAAAAATCTATTAAGGTCGAGCAAACTATCACACTTTTCTTAAGGAAAAACAAAATGAAAAAACAAACCGTTCTCGCCATCATTCTTCTGTGTGTAGGTTTTATAATAGTCTTTCACCATTATATTGAAAATGGGAGGTTTTACGATTTAAAAGACATGCTCCACCATGAATTCTTTGAAGCCGTCTTTTTCACAGTTGGGGGCACCCTTCTCCTAAACGGTTTCTTCACTGGAAAATGTAAGGAATCCCAATAGTTCATCGTAGACGAAAAGGACGATGCTTATGGTTGCAGTTACGTAACCAACCCACATAACTGAAATGCGTGAAACGGACTTCACATTGAACAGGAAGTTTGATAGAATTACGCCGGTGAGCCTAGCGTAAATAAAACAGATTGCGCCTGCAACCAGTAATAGAATCAGCTTATCCAGGGGTAGAGACGGTTTTAAATCGTTTGCGACGCGATACAGCCCGAAGGAAACGGTGAAAAGAATTACAAAATAAATTGGAACGTATAAGTAGAACAAGCCTGCTTTTGCGAAGAACGAGGCGAAAAGTCCAGCTTCATACTTCTCCAGCGAGTAGCCTAACAAATGTACGTAAAGTGTGGAACACAAGTCGAAAACGCCTAAAACCGGCAATAACAGTGTAAGTGCACTGAGCCTGTTCAATGTCATTTTAAGTCGCTTCTGCTAAACACGAAACAATAGTTCTTAAATCTTTACAGTCTTAACCAATACAATTTAGCGAAGAGATGTGTTGAAGATGGAGTTGCTTATCCACGGTGGAACCATCTTGACAATGGGGCCGAAGGGAATAATACGGGATGGAGCCGTTGCGATTGAAGAAAACTGCATTATCGATGTTGGCAAAACTGCCAACTTAAAACGTAAGTATCCCCGTTACGAAAAAATTGACGCTAAAAACAAGGTTGTCCTACCTGGCTTTGTTAACACTCATCAACATGCTGGCATGAGCTTGTTAAGGGGATACGCGGATGATTTACCTTTGAAGCAGTGGCTTGAAAACAAAATTTGGCCGCTGGAGAAGCATATGACCAGCCGCGACGTTTATGTGGGTGCGTTGTTAACCGCTGTTGAATCGATTTTAGGTGGGACCACCACAATTAACACTATGTATTATTATGCGGAAAAGGAGAACGAGGCGAAAGCTTTTGCGGATGTTGGTGTTCGCGGCGTTGTTGGGTATCCTTACTTCTCTTTTGGAAAGGAAATTAAACCGAGGGATTTTCACTCGTTTGCCAAAAACTGGCATAACAAAGCCGATGGACGTATACGAGTAAGTGTTGCCCCTCATGCTCCCTACACGGTTAGCCCTGAGAGCCTCAAAAAACTTAGGGAAATTACGGGGGAGTTGAATCAAAAGTATGGTTCATTAACAACCCCTATCATGTGGCATATTCATGTTGCGGAAACAGAAGATGAGGCTGAAAAAATTCGGGATGCATTCAAGATTTCTGTTAGGGGTGGCGTTGTCGAATATTTGGATTCTCTCGGCGTTTTGGGAGATGATGTGCTTGCGGTTCACTGTGTTTCACTCACCGAAAGGGACATCCAAATTCTAAAACGGAAAAACGTGAAAGTTTCCCACAATCCAGTTTCTAATCTGAAGTTAGGTTCAGGTGTCAGCCCCGTGCCCAAGTTGCTGGAGGCGGGAGTAACTGTGGGGTTAGGCACCGACAGCTCCTGCTCCAACAACAATGCGGACATGTTTCAAGTTATGAAAGTAACCGCGCTTCTACACAAGAGTGTCCACAATGACCCAACCCTGTTGCCGGCGGAGCAGGTTTTGCGGATGGCTACTATTGACGGCGCTAAGGCGCTTTTGTGGGACCAAGAGATTGGGTCGATTGAAACGGGAAAGAAAGCGGATTTGGTTGTGGTTGATTTTTGGAAGCCTCATCTCTGCCCAGTATACAATGAGGGAAGCCACCTTGTGTATGCGGCGGGGGCGGCGGATGTAGACACAGTGATTATCAACGGCAACCTTGTTATGGAAAACAGAAAAATCACAACTGTTGATGTCGACAAGGTTATGAACAAGGCAAGGGAAAGTAAGGAAAGACTCTTAGCGAGGCTGCACAATTGAACTCAACGCTATAGTTTAATAGTTCCTTTAAATGAAACACTGGAAGGATGAGTGTTAATGTCCAGTTTCAAAGTGAAAGACATAAAATTGGCTCCAAAGGGAAAACTTCTCATTGAATGGGCGTCTATGCACATGCCAGTTCTTCGCCAAATCAAACAGAGATTTCAAAAAGAAAAATGCCTCAAAAATGTTAGAATTGGAGCATGTTTACATGTAACCAAAGAAACCGCTGTACTGGTTGATGTGCTCACGGCAGGTGGAGCTAAAGTTGCCCTGTGCGGTTCTAACCCGCTTTCCACCCAAGACGAAGTGGCAGCCGAGCTCGCAAAAAACCAGGTTAATGTGTACGCTTGGCGTGGGGAAAACGCCAAGGAATATTACCGGTGTGTCAACCAGGTCATTGACCACAAACCGCAGATAACCCTAGATGATGGAGCTGACTTGGTTGGCACTATCCACAAGAAAAGAACTAAAGCAGCTGCAAACGTGAAGGGAGGAACAGAGGAAACCACAACTGGGGTTATGCGACTCCGAGCTATGGAAAACTCGGGTACGCTCAGATACGCCATTATTGCAGTGAACAATGCGCACACTAAATACTTGTTTGACAACCGTTACGGCACAGGGCAAAGCACTCTAGATGGAATCGTCCGAACAACCAACATTTTGCTTGCTGGAAAAAACTTTGTTGTTTGCGGTTACGGATGGTGCGGACGAGGGCTAGCCCTCCGAGCCCGAGGCATGGGGGCAAACGTCATCGTCACCGAAGTAAACCCAACTAAAGCGTTAGAAGCTGTCATGGAGGGCTTCCAAGTCATGCCCATTCGGAAAGCGGTGGAAATAGGCGACGTTTTCGTAACGCTCACCGGAGACAAAAGCGTAATCCGGAAGGAACACATGCTCAAAATGAAAAACGGAGCCATACTCGCTAACAGCGGACACTTTAATGTGGAAATCAACCTTCAAGATCTAGAAAGCATAACTATGTCAAAAAGAACCATCCGACCGAACTTAGAAGAACATAAGCTCAAAAACAAAAGAAAACTCTACCTACTAGCTGAGGGAAGACTGGTGAACCTCGCTGCAGCTGAGGGACATCCATCAGAAGTGATGGACATGTCATTTGCAAATCAAGCTTTATCGGTGGAATACTTAGTGAAAAAGAAGAGGAGGAAACCAAAAGTGTACAGCGTGCCAAAAGAAATCGACCAACAAGTAGCAAGTCTCAAACTGAAAGCTATGGGTGTAGAAATTGATGAGCTAACAGAAGAACAAAAAAACTATCTAGCTGGTTGGGAGATAGGAACTGTTTGATTTGGATGATAAACTTTATAACAATCTGCTAGCTAAACAAAGCTACATTGTGGTGGTAATAAATGGTTAGTAAAGATCAAGCTATCGGCGGAGTGATTTGCCTGATCTGCGTAGTTGTTGCGATCGCATATGCTGTCGGCCTATTCTACTTTGGAGAACCTCTGACATGGACAATTTCGTTATGGTTAATCGGCGTTCCAGTGTTCATCGCATTTGTCGCAGTGTTATTCATCGGCGCCTGGATTGGATGGACCATGGCTACAACCCCGCCGCCAAAGCCCATCGAAGAAATATCCTTCGAAGAAAAGGAAGAACCTGAGGAAAAAGAGGAGTAAGACAGAAAAGAATTTCCCTCACTTTCTTCTCTCCACTTAATGCGTGAACCAAAAGATGGATGAAGTTAAAGGGGTAATTCTCTGTGGAGGAGAAGGCACCAGACTTAGACCTCTCACTTACTATATTCAAAAAACCATGATTCCAATAGGAGTTAAGCAAAAACCGCTGCTTGAATACGTGGTGCAACTTCTCAAATTCCACGGGATCAAAAAACTTGTTCTTCTAGTAGATTATAAAGCCGGACAGATTATCAACTATTTTGCTCGTGGTTCCAGATTCGGTGTCGAAATCTCGTATGTGCATGATGACCCATCTTTGAAGGGGACAGCGGGCTCGGTTATTAACGCTTACAAAAAAGGCGCGATTGACAAAAAAGACAAGGTTCTAGTGTATTACGGGGATATTTTAACCAACATAAACATAAAGGGGCTACTACGTGTCCACGAAGAAAAAAATGCTTCAGCAACCGTGGTTTTGGCGGCTGGTTTTACGGTTAGAGTGGGAGTTGCCGACTTGGACAAACAGAACAGAATTCAAGGGTTCGTGGAAAAACCCACTTTGGAGAAGCCAGTTAGCATAGGAATACTAGTTCTTGAGGGAAAAACATTCGAGCAGATAGAACGTTTAAAACGGGGAAAAGCGAGGTTAGATTTGATGGGGGATGTGATTCCACATCTCATAAAGACGGGTGAACCAGTGTTTGGTTATTTATCAGACGCGTTTTGGTACGATGTTGTCAGCATGGAAGCATACGAAAAATTGAAGCCGAAAGCGGTAGAAGAAGCCTTATCTTTTCTTTTCTAGCACACCGTCCCCTTTCGTTTAAGAAGCTCGCCTCCTACCTTTGAAGCTTTCCTCAACATTTTAATTGCCCAATGTTTCGCCGCAACACATTTGCGAACTGTCTCGGCGATTTACGTTCGTTTTTAGCCACAATTCGCATTTCTGCAGCGATTTTCCCTTTGCTTCTCTTAGTAAGGTTCACAAAACTTTTATACATAGACTGATGGTCTCAATAGTTAGTTGTAATAGTGGAAGTTTACGGCATGGAGCCAAGTAAAAAACCTTTGAATGTGCTAGTGAAGCAGATAAACTCGTATGTGGCTGTGACGTTGAAAAACGGTGTGGAATACCGGGGTAGAATGGTGAAATGCGACGGGCACATGAATCTTCTTTTAGAGAACGCTGAGCAACATGTGCATGGTAAACTTGTGGCCAATTACGGGGATGTTCTGGTTCGTGGAAACAACATTCTATACATTATGCTTGAAGCTGAGAAGGAATAAGTTTTAGGCTTCTCCTTTCACGTAAGCAAATATTTCTCCAAAAGTTGTTTTCAGCGGACGCTTATGTTTAAAAAATTTTAGAATGTTTTGGATGTCCCGTTTTAGAAGTTGCTCTGCATTAGGGTGGTTTCGCTTAACATATTGGGGCCAATCGATGATAAGAATATGCAAGTTGGGTTGCAGGATCACATTGTATTCGCTGAGGTCAGCGTGTACGACACCCGCTTTCAAATAGGCTTTGCGCACATTTAGAAGAATTTCCTTCAAAGTTTTTTCTGGACGAGGAAATTCTTTGTATCGGAAGAGTTCGGCTCCCTCAATCATTCCCATGACAATGATGTGGCGGTTTTGGCTGATTGGTTCGGGGACAGCTACACCAACTGAATAGACAAGTTTGAGTGCTTCAAACTCCTTTTCAGCAGCGAGTTTAGCTTGGTAAAGCCAGTTAACACGGCGTCGTTCGGTGACATAACCACGTTTCCTTCTTGTTTGGCGGAAGCTTGTTCTTCCAAGCCTGTGGAGTTTAACAGCAACTCTTCGTCCTTCTGGCGTAAGGGCGTCGTAGACGTCGGACTCTTTTCCTACACCAAGCGGTTTTCCGAAAGCCTCGAGCACATCAGCTTTCACTAAGTCTTGGAGTGCAAGGCAGTCGTAGCCAGCGGTGTTTAATGCGTATCCGATGTAGGGACCACTCCATTTTTGTATAAGACCATGCTTGTGCACATGTTTTAGGTGGTGCCTGGTTTTTTGTCGCGGAAGGTTAGTGACATTGGAGATGACCTCTTCTGGCACATACTTGTGTCTACTCATTTGTTTTTCGATGGCGCGGAGTATTTGGAAGTCTTCGGTTTCGAGTTTGAGCAAGACTTTCGCGGCGATGTCAGCGGCGGACATAGTTAATAGATAAGATGGATGCTAAGTTGATTTAAGCGATATGATACGCGCCTACAGATAAGTTAGAGGAGAGAAGTTTTTCCAGTTCTTACTTTTTGATAATTCTTACACGCGCACACGAATAATATATCAAACAGTCTACGTTTTACGCAATTCATTTGACATACTCATATTTATAATTCTAAGCGACTTGACGGAGGCTTCAACCATCTCCTCAATGTTGAGTCTTTCCTCTTCAGCTTTCACTTCTTGCAGTTTCGCTCTAGTTGTCGGTTTCCTCGGCACCGCAGTACACCCCTTCACTTTGTGTGCAGAGGGTTCATAGGTTCCAATTTTTCTTGCCAACCGTTCCGTCTCAGCTTTGTCAAAACCAAAAAGAGGCCGATGCACAGGATAGCGTTTCACCGCCTCATTTAGCACTCGCAGGTTGTGCAGTGTTTGGCTCGCTTGCTCACCGACGGACTCGCCTGTGACAATTCCTTCAGCATGCTTCATATCAGCGATTTTTTCGGCAATGCGATACATCATTCGTTTGCAAAGGATACAAGTTAACCGCTTGTTACATTTTTCTCTAAAGGCTGTGAGGTTTTGGCCGTGTGGAACCACGTAAAGTTTTCTTGGGAAACCTAAAGCCCAATCGAACAAAATCTTGGCTACACTCAACACTCGTTCCGTAGCGGTTTCATCAGTAAACGGGGCATTGTCGAAGTAAACCGATAAAATGGGGCAGCCTCGTTTCATGGCTAACCAACACGCCACTGAAGAGTCGACACCCCCGCTTAACAAACAAAGAACTTTTGCTTGGGAACCTAACGGGAACCCGCCTACACCGTGCACTTTTTCGGAATACAGGAAAGCATGGTTTCCCCGAACTTCAATGTATAACGTCACGTTGGGATGCTCTAAATCCACCGTCACATCGCGCTCTCCAAATCGTAGAAGAACTTGTTTCCCAATTTCACGGCAGACATCCATGCTGGAGTAGGGGTGTTTTCCAACTCGACGGCAGCGCACTGCGAAACGGTTTCCTTCATGAAGCAAACCATCCGCCAAACGGGCGGTGTCCACTACAATGTCTTCAAGTTTGGAGGTGGTCTCTAAAGCTGGAGAAGTAGACGAAACACCAAACACCTTCGCCAGTTCACACGCAGTCTCCTCTGCATCCTGCGTTTTCACGTAAAAACGGCAGCGTTCACGTTTAATTTTCTGGTATGGAACTTGGCGGTTTTTCAAAAAGTTTTTCATGTTCCGCCGTAAACGTCGTTCATAGTCCAGTCTTGTCCAAACGCCTTTCACTCCGATTTCTCCGCTTAGCCTAACAATAACCCAGTTGAATTTCGCTGCGTACGGAGGCATATTTTTTCTCTCTACTCAAAGAAATGGAAAAGTACCTAATATACTGATGCTCAGACGAAAAGGCGGCTAAAGAGAAAAGGCTCTTCTCAACGATTCTTCAAAAAGATGGGTTGATGTTGAAGCCGGGGATGGGATTTGAACCCATGTAATAACGGGTCTGCAGCCCGTCGCCTGACCGCTCGGCCACCCCGGCGGCCTTCACATAGCCATAACTTCAAAAGAATTCAGCGGGTTATAAATTTAATCTCATATATGTTAACTGTTGCTTCCGGAAACATTGCGGAGCGCCTAAAAAGGAATAGCAAGTTTGCTAAGCGATTAAGCCATGTATTTTTGGTTTTTTTAAGTTATTTGGATGTGGTATGTTTTGGTTTGACAGTTTTAGGGACGTAAATGCTTGGGCTACCGCATGTTGGGCAATATCTTGGTTCTTCAGGATTGTCGTCCACCCATCTTTTTCCACACTTTAAACAAATCCATTCCGGCAAGCTTTTTCACCTAAAATTATCTTTAAAGGAGCTTTTGAGTAACTTAAACCTTTTTTCTGGACAACAAACAAATATATTGGACCGTGCAAGTACAACCTTCTCTTTAGCTAAAAAGAGATGGAAACAACTTTGACTGAAATAAACAGAAAATTAATTGATAACATTTTGAAACTGAAGAAGAGAAAAAAAGCCGTTATTTTGGCGCATAATTATCAGAGGGGTGAAATCCAAGATATCGCTGATTACGTGGGTGACAGCATAGGTTTGTCGAAAAAAGCGAAAGAAGTGCAAGACGCTAAGCTCATTGTGTTTTCCGCAGTAGATTTCATGGCGGAATCTGCTGCAATTATAAACCCAGATAAGAAAGTGCTTCTCCCAAGCATGGGAGCACGTTGCCCCATGGCGCAGATGCTTCCCGCAGAGGAAGTTAAATATTGGAAAGCAAAACATCCGGGGGCACCTGTGGTTCTTTACGTTAACACTTCAGCTGAAGCAAAAGCAGAATGCACCGTTTGCTGCACTTCAGCTAACGCTGTGGAAGTCGTGAACAGCCTTGACGCAGACACCGTGCTTTTCGGTCCAGACGCGAACTTGGCGTGGCACGTTCAACAAAACACTGAAAAGAAAATCATTCCTATCCCAGAAAAAGGGTTTTGTCCAGTTCATGTACTTTTTCTGAAGGAGGATGCTTTATTGTTGAAGAAGAAAAACGTGGATGCGGTGATTTCGGTTCATCCGGAATGTCCACCAGATGTGCAGTCTATGGCTGACTTTGTGGGGAGTACGTCGCAGATGTGTAGGTATGCGAAAAAGATGTCGGCTGAGAAGAGTATTATTGGAACAGAAATAGGGCTTCTTCATCGCTTGAAAAAGGAAAACCCTGAGAAAATGTTTATACCCCTCTACGAAGATGCGGTTTGCGTCAACATGAAACTTAACACGTTGGAGCGAATTTACCAGTCTCTGAATAGGGAACAGTATTTGGTGAAGGTTCCTAAACCAGTGGCTGAAAAAGCGCGGAACGCTTTGGAAAGGATGTTTTCTGTGACTGGATAAAGCGTAATGACATTGTAAATTCATTTGAACATGACTTTACGTAGTCACTGTCATCAGCTTAGCTAGTTTCACTCCTCGTTTTGTTTTCAACTCTTCAGTCAGCTTTCTTATTTCGCTGGCTTTTCCTCTAACAGCTACAGCTTCGAGACAATCACGTTTGCTTAAATGGATGTGCATAGTGGAACAAACTACGTGGCCATATTTATGTTGAATATCAGTTAACGTAGCTTGTAAGTCTTTGACTTCATGGTTGTAAATCATCATGAGCACGCCCACCCGGCTTCCCGTTTCTCCTTGGAGTTGTTTATATTCTGAAATAAAAGCGCGCACAGCATCTTGAACTGCCTTAGATCGGTTGTCGTAACCCATCTTCTTGATGGCTTCGTCAAAATCTTCTAGTAAGTCCGGTGGAAACGTGACGCCGACGCGGACAATTTTTGTCATGTTTCTCCCAAAGAAAAGTTGAGCTTGTACGGCATAAAGCTTTTATCGAAGATGGTAACACTAATCTCCAAAAAAGTGTTACTGATGGAGATGGCGGCTTGAAGGAACTCCGACGAAGCATGGTTGACCAAAGATACTTCAACAGCGTGGATGTTGCGTTTACAAGCGTTCTGAGTGCGTTATGGATTGTGCTTCATTTAACCTTCGGCCCGCTTGGATTTAAGCTGTTTCATCTTCCGATATTTTGCGACGTTTCAGCATACTTTACACTTCTCCTAGCCGTGTGGGTGTCCGGAAAATTTGGAGTAGCATCCTTCACTGGCGCAGTTGGCTCAATTTTTGTCCTCCTTTTAAGAGGAGGGGCATTTCACATACTTGGCTTCGCTGCGTCAGCGGTTTTCTTCGATTTGCTATTTCTAGCTACCAAGCATAAAACTCTAGCAAAACCTGCAACGATCGCTGCGACGATAATTATAACCACGGTCTCAGCCTATGTCGCCGGAGCCGTCATAGGCTTGGTCTTTATGGGCGGGGCGTTACAATGGGCTTTAACTTATTGGGCGGGATTACACGCCGTTGGAGGACTCTTGAGTGGTTTTATTACTTTACCAGTTATTGGTGCTCTTGAAAAGGCGAATGTTCGGAGGTTAATAAATGTCTAAAAAGGATGCACTGTTAGAGTTGAAGCCGCTGCTAAATAAAGCTGGAGAGTTCCACGGTCATTTGGGGCCTTTTCTTGTTATTGGTGTCAGAATGGGGCTTATTGGTTTAAGAGAGTTAGGAATAGCCAAGAACTATAGGCAACTACATGTCACCGCCATGGTGAAGTCTACCGTTCCCTTCACATGCGTGCTAGACGGAATTCAAATGACCACTCAGTGCACGTTTGGAAATCAAAAATTGAAGGTAAAAGAGTTTTCAGGAATTGAAGCAGAATTCGAACTTGAAAATGGAGAACAAAACGTAACGGTTGCTGTGAATCCTGCTACATTCAATTCAATAAAAGGGGAGTTGGTTGCTCGAAACGTTTCTTTGGAAGAGGTTCGTCAACTCGCTTTGAAAGTTGCGTCGATTTCCGAAGAAAAGTTGTTCATTGTAAAGCGGGGATAAACACTTTTTTAAGATTCAACATTCTATTTTAACGGTCACAATGCAGGACTTAGAAATTGCCAAGACAAAACTGAAAGAAAGAGAGTTCACTTTAGTCTTTGTAAAACAAGGAAAAATTCTTTTTGAAACTAAATCTCCTAGCATGAGTGGATTTCTGCAAGCTATTGAAAGGTTAGGCGAAAGATTGACAGAATCTTCAGTGGCAGATAAGGTTGTTGGTCGGGCGGCGGCCCTGCTTTGTGTTTATTCTCGAATAGCAGCCGTTTTTGCGATGGTCATGAGCAGGGATGGAAGAGAAGTGCTTGAAAAATACAACGTTCGTTATCAATTTGAAAAGTTGGTTCCTAACATTCTTGATACTCAGAGAGCAGGCATCTGTCCGTTCGAAAAATTCGCCTCCACCATCGTTAACCCGGGGCAGGCATATCAAAAACTAAAATCCTTCGCGGATCATCAAAGTTCATTAAACTCTGTTTGTTTAGCACATTAAAAAATAAATAAGGCGGCTGGATAGTACTTTTTGCTTCATGAGGCTGCGGATGAAGCATAAGGGTCTTATATCGGAAGATGATAAACAATTGAAGGAAATTCGGAGAAAGAAAAGGAGAGAGTTGATGGAGAGGATGATGGAAAAGGAAATGGGCGAACCAATAGTTGTTGGAGACAGCAACTTTGACGAGTTGGTGAAGAAAAATTCGTTGACGGTGATTGATTGCTGGGCTCCTTGGTGCGCGCCCTGTTTAGTGGTTTCCCCGATTATTGAGGAGTTAGCGAAGGAATATGCGGGAAAAGTTGCGTTTGGAAAGTTGAATACGGATGAGAACCCGTACACCGCCGGACGATTCGGCATCTTGGGAATACCTACGTTGCTGTTTATGAAAGATGGAAAAGAGGTAGACCGGATTGTTGGAGTGGTTCCAAAAGAATTTATTGAAAGCAAACTGCAAAAACATTTGAACGCGACCTGAAATCTTATGTGACTGAACTATTAAGAATTTGACGCTAACTGGTTGTTAAGACGGAGAACACGTAAATGGATTTGTCAGAACGGAGGGTTATAGGCGCACTCTTACTGCTATCCGGCTTTACTTTCCTAGCGGTTGGATTGTACACTGGGCAACTCAGTTTTGTTTGGAAGATCTTAAAGGAAGTGTTTGAGGCAGCCATCGCAGGCGCACCTTAACTACTTATTTCGTTAAATTCTCATAAAGAAAGAAAAAGGTCACACACTAATTGAGGGACAAAAAAAATGACTGCTGTCAGGGGAG
>JAYEKF010000096.1:0-6128 GCA_034660895.1 Thermoproteota archaeon
ACAGAACTACGTGGGGGAAATGCGGCGAACACGGCGGCGGCGCTTGCATCTTTGGGCGCCGAAGTTCACCCAATCATCTACACTAGTCCGTTAGGGCTTCATTTGTTGAAATTCTATTTTGAACCGCTTGGAGTGGATTTGTCACATGTAAAAACGGATGGAGAAACATCTATCACAACAGCGCTTGAGTTTTCCAGCCAAAAAGGAAAGGTAAATGTTATGTTGCGGGATTTGGGTTCCCTCGCCAAATTTGGCTTGAACCACCTAGTTTTGAAAGATTTTGAACTCCTGCAGGAGGCAGATTATGTTTGCGTTTTTAATTGGGCGGGAACTAAGCGTTACGGAACTGAACTGGCGGAAGGGGTCTTCCGTTACGTGAAAGAGGAAGGGAAAGGAAAAACATACTATGATACCGCCGATCCAAATCCCAAAAAAGAGGAAATTCCACGGCTGATAAGGAAGATACTTCTCAGCGACGTTGTAGACATTTTAAGTGTGAACGAAAACGAAGCTGTCACGTACGCTTCTCAACTCGATGAACAAGAGGTAAACAAACTGCAAAAAACATTAACGGTGGATGAGCTGACTAAGGAATGCGCAAGGATCTTGGCCGAAAATCTTTCCGCTCGTATAGACCTGCACACCACCAGTTTCGCTGCTTCGTTCACTAAGAACTTCGAAACCGTCGTGCCAGCTTTCAGCGTTCCCGTTTTGAGGACTACGGGGGCAGGTGATGCTTGGAACGCCGGAAACATTTTCGGTGACGCTCATGGCCTTCCGGATGCTTACAGACTAGCGTTAGCTAACGCAGTTGCCGCCTACTACATCTCAAGTGTCAAGGGAGAACATCCTACAGTTTTTCAACTAAGAAAATTCATGCAACAAATACTTAATCAAGAAACTGAATGACAAATTAGAATATTCGATGCTAAAGTAGAGAAAACGTAAAATAGCATGCACCGCGCGGATTTGTATAAAACAATGTTGTCGACGCCGAGAAATAGAATCAAGTTCCTTTGGTTTCATATAACCCGTTTCATGTTTTGCAAGGCTCTTGCAAAGGCTGGGCTCCTAGAAACATGTTCATTAAGATTTAAATGACAGAAACTTAAATTATGTTGTCTCCAATCGAACATGCGAGTTGAACAGATTGAAAGAAGCTTTGTTTTCAGTGTTAGATAAAACAAGTAAACTCGGAGCAACCTACGCTGAAATAAGAGCGCAGAAAAACAATAACACAATAATCAACATCCGAGACGGAGAAGTAGAAGCCGTTACTCTTGCAAGAGAAACGGGTGCAGGAATTCGGGTTCTTGCGAAAGGCGCTTGGGGATTTTCAACCACAAACTCTCTAAAACAGGAAGAATTGGAAAAATCTGCTAAATCAGCTTTTAAGATGGCTCAAGCGGCTGGAGAAAGCGTCCGTGAACCAGTAAAGTTAGCGCCGATTAAAGCAGTGGAAGATTTGGTGAAAGTGAGTGTTAAGGTTGACCCGAGAGAAATTGATATTTCAATGAAGATAGATAAGCTTTTAGAAATCAACCAAAGTTGCTTCATTTTTGATAAACGAATTAGAAGCGTTACCGTAAGGTATGCTGACCTCGCCACCGAGCAGACGCTGGCAACCACCGAGGGCACGTTTGTCGAGCAAGAGAAAAAGTTTGTTTGGAACTATTGTTGGGTGACTGGGAAGAGCAACGGTGTAATGGCGAGTGCAAGAGATGAAATAGGAGCGCATGGATACGAACTTTTTGAAGTTGAACCACCAGAAAAAATTGCAGGAAGAGTGAGTGGAAAAGTGACGCAGCAGTTGGAGGCTAAGGCACCTAAAAGTGGGGGGTACCCAGCTGTCATTGGAACTAACATTGTGGGAGTGTTGGCTCATGAAGCTCTCGGACACATTTGTGAAGCGGACTTAACCCTTTCCGGCAGCGCATTGATGGGGAAACTAGGAGAGAAAATTGCCAGCGAAAAGGTTACAATTTATGACACAGCTTTGATTCCCCGAGGGTTTGGAGCAATCCAATACGATGATGAAGGGGTGAAAGGTCAGAAGACTATCCTGATCAAAAAAGGAGTGCTCGTAGGATTAATGCACAACCGAGAAACCGCAGCGAAAATGAACATGACACCAACCGGAAACGCACGAGCGCAAGATTTCAGAGTTCCACCCATAGTTCGTATGAGAAACACTTGCTTCGACAAAGGCGGCTACAGCTTCGAGGAACTACTGGAAGACGTCAAGTTTGGATATTACTTAGAGGCTTTCAGAGGTGGACAAGCCAACCTCGACGGCGCCTTCACCGTGGGTGTTCAAAGCGCGTTCGAAATTGTGAAGGGCGAACTCGGTGAACCCGTACGAAACGTTGGAATTTCAGGAAACACCTTAGAAACTTTGAAACAAGTAGACGGGTGTGGAAAAGACTTCGAATTGGGAATGGGACGCTGCGGCAAAGGACAATACATGTTCATATCTGATGGAGGACCACCGGTTAGAGTCCGAAAAATTCTCATAGGAGGCGCCTAAATGAGCCGCCTGGATTTATGCAAATACGCCGTAGACATTGCTATCAAAGCTGGTGCAAAAGAAGCAGAAGCGCTGGTTGCTGGCGGACGAACCATCGGTGCAAAAATTGAAAGAGGAGAAATCAAATCTTCGCGTGATGTTATGGATGTAGGAATAGCGGTGAGGTCAATTTTAGATGGCAAAATTGGCTTCGCATACACTAACGTACTCGATAGAGAAGAAGCCGAAAAAACAGCAATCCAAGCCGTCAAAGCAAGTAAAGCAAGCAAAAAAGACAAAAATTGGAAACAACTACCTAAAGGAGAACGCTATCCCCACGTGGAAAAAACGTACGACAAAAGAATTTTAGAGTTCACCTCCGACGAGGCTGTTGCTCTTTGCCAGAGGATGATGGCAGCGGCGGTGCAAGTGGATAAGAGGGTTTTACCAGCTTCCGGAGGAGCAGAGGTTTCCATAATAGAAACAGCGTGTGTTAACAGTCAAGGTGTAGAAGTAGAAGATAAGGGAACCACCATTGTTTGTTTTCTCGCTGCCATGGCGAGGTCAGCGACGCAGGTTTCACCGATGTGCTACGAGTTTAAACCCTCCAGAACATACGAAATCAACCCAGAGTGGGTGGGGCAAGAAGCCGCAAAACTTGCAGCTGAATCATTAAACGTGGGAAAGGCGCAAGCAGGAAAGTTTCCTATTTTGCTGGACCAAATCGCGCTCCAAAGTGTCTTAACAGCCACTTTCGTTCAGTCGGTAAGGGGTGACATCGTTTCCCGAGGGAGAAGCGTTTTCGAAGGTAAAGTTGGGGAGAACGTTGCTGGAGAAAACATCAGCATATACGATGATGGAACCTTAGCAGGCGGCTTAAACTCCGGAAAGACTGACATGGAGGGAGTTCCTAAACAAAAGACAGCGTTAATCGAAAAAGGAGTTCTTCGCGGTTTCCTTTACGATAATTATTGGGCGGGGGTTGAAGGGAAAAAGAGTACGGGAAACGCTGGGAGGGGTGGAGGAGGCTTGATGCTTCCACGCTACGGCACTACTCCTGTTATAAATCCGTCCAACGTAAAACTGCAGCCGGGCACTGCCTCAGAAGACGAGCTTGTCAAGGAAGTGGGAGACGGCTACTATGTTCGAATGGTTCAGGGAGCGCATCAATCCAACCCAGAAACAGGCGAGTTCTCGGTAGCTCTTGCACCCGCTTGGAGAATCGAGAATGGAGAGATTAAACACGCTGTTAAGGGCGTAATGATTGCAGGAAACGCTTACCAAATGCTGAACAAGATTTCTGTTTTGGGAAAGGAAGCAAGACAAGTCGGATCACTGATTGCACCGAAAATAATCATCAGCGAACTAAACGTGGTAACTTAAATAAATTCCAACTTAACTCTCAGGCTTAGGTAATCCTAAGCTTATCTTTTTGTTTTTTTTAAAAATGCTAATTCCACGCGTGTCTCATCGGTCTTACGATAGCAGAACGTGAGAAAACCAAAACACGAGTTCAGTTGAGAAAATGGATGTTAAGTTGTTTTTAGAACCATCCTCGTTTCTTCTTGCTTTTTTCCGTCGCTGTCTCTTGCTTTTTCTCTGTTTCAACTTTTTCTTGGGGTTGTGGAGTTTTCTTAACTGTTTCTTTCATAGACGTTGTTTCTTCCTCTTCAGCAGGCTCCGTCGCTTTCTTGGTTTCCTTTTTCTTGGTTTTTTTCGCCCTCGATTTTTTTCTAGGTTTTGGTTTAAACTGGGATGCGTAAACCGGTTCGATGAAAAAGCTTTCATTGTCTCCAAGTTTTAAATATTCCCACCTGAGGAGGTCGATTGGCACCTCACTGATATGTTCGAAGAGGCTGAGCAGTTCTTTTGAGTAGCTGGGAGCGATTATGATCAGCCTTGGTTTTTCTTTTTCGTTTATTTTGGATTTTTCGTATGTTGCTTTCAGCATGAACTTGAACTTGTCGACGTACTCTAAGCATCGTAGACCTTCAAAAAGTGTTTTATCATCCTCGGTCACGCTGAGTTTTAAAACTACCAACCGCTCATTCTGATCGACGCATAAGGCGTCAAGCGTGTTTGTTGAGTCAATGGAGATTTTGTTACCTATTACCTTGAGTTCTTCTTCGATTGTATCCATTTTGTCGAAAACTAGTTTCTCCAGCTCGCGTCGGGTGTTTAGGCTGATATGTTGAATGGACATTTTTGGTCTGTCTTGTGTAAACCGACTTGAGAATAAATACATTATGAATTCGGAATCAGAATTTGCTATATACAACAAATGTAACCGCTGTAGCCTTACACATCAAAAATTCATGCGTCAAATACTGACTGATAGGTCACAACTTTTACATATTTTGTGTGACTTCAACTTAAACAGTGAAAACTGGATGAGCCTCCGAGATTATTTACATGAAAGAGCTGAGGAGTCCAGACACAACGAAACGCTCGCGTACTTAATGTTCGTAGCAGGCGCAGTGTTCTTCACAGCCGGGGTGCTCGAAACCATCAACACCACCGACAACCCACAATGGTTCCTATTCATTCCTTATCACGTGGAGTTTGTTCCTTCCACCCTTCTAAGTCTGTCTTTAACGCTCAGCGGGTTATCTTTGCTGATCTATGGAGTTATCGCGGGCCTTAATTATTCGCATGAAAGAGCGTGGTACATAGAGGAGCTACATAAAGCTCATTCACTGGAAAACTCGAAGATTATGAGAAAAAAGAGGAAAAAAGCAACGTAAACCCTTTTTTAATAAAAGGCGGACGCAAGATAGGGTTAGCTTAAGTTAAGCATTGCACGATTTTTTTGCAGGTTAAACATGCATCGGGAATAGGGGTGCCTTTTGGACGGTTTTTTAAGTACCCAAAGTAATGAGGGCATCCCGGGGGAGAAGGCGCCTCCACGATTTTCTTGTTCTCCGCTGGAAGAAAACTCGGCTTTTTTGTTTCTTTTGAATGTTCGTCAAAACCGTTTAGTTTTGAGAGGCAGCGGGGACAGCCATAGTAGGTTTCGGAGGGAGTCTTTGACAGATTTGTTACTACCAGTGGGCGTTCAAATATTTCTCCACATTCGCCGCAGGGATGCGTGAGAAGAGGGGATACGTTTGAAGGTTTGGATTGAACGTTGTCGTCTTTGTTCTTTCGCTCCAGCAACTGTAAAATGGGGTTTCCCATCGTTTTTCACCAGCAATGCTAACTAGTATATTACGACTTAAGAGATAATTAAACGTTTCCGTACAATTGTACAACAAAACTACACACATAACACTCTCACCTTCGTATTTGTAGTGGGCTACGCGTAAAGCTTTTATGTCGAGTTTCCTTGTTAGTGACTTCCAAAATGAGCGTACTACGCATAGTTGAACCGAAAATTAACAAGCTTGCAAAACTTTGCAGATTTGCAACTTTGCACTAAATTTTTAGAAAGTAAAAAGGCGTAGTTGGGTTGTTCGCTGAAAGTAGGCACTGATTTATCCTATTTGCCAAAAACAAGTAATGTGGACGGGGCGGGATTTGAACCCGCGTCCTCGACGATGCCAACGTCGCGATCATTCCAAGCTGATCTACCCGCCCGAGAACCTTAACGTTAAGGGAAAACTATTAAGCATTTTGCCTGTTG
>JAYEKF010000097.1:0-5995 GCA_034660895.1 Thermoproteota archaeon
CTAGCCAGAGTTGTACCACTAACCGGTGAAGGAATATACGTCGCCACCCGGAGACTCTACTTCAAAGCAGGCTTCACAAAACGGCGGGGACCTATGTATCAAATGAGGTTCCACAGCATACGAAAGTACTTCCGAACTCAGTTAACAGCCCTAGGCGTGGATAGAGACTACGTCGAATACATGATGGGTCACAAGGTCAGCACGTACCACGACATACAAATGAAAGGCATAGAGTTCCTACGAAACATTTACATGGCAGCCAACCTCAGCATAAAACCTAGGACAAGAATCTCAAAACTTGAACTACTCAAAGAGCTGGTGCGAGTGTCAGGCTACGACCCCGAGAAGGTACTGGTGAAAGACGCCGTGATGGAACCCCACAGAGCACGCATAGGACCCAAAGACGAAGAACACCAAATAGAGACACTGCGCAAGGCCGTAAAAGAATTCCTAAGAAAGGAGCTGCTGGACGAAAGCCGGTGAAAAGTTGCACCGAGGCACGTTAATCCAAAGGTGAATGTGTGAAAATGACGAAGACAGCTATCTTATACTCACCGAAATACTTAGACCATAATCCAGGGGTAGGTCATCCAGAATCTCCAAATCGACTGAAAGTGATTATGAAAGAATTAAAGGCGAGCGGTTTTTTAGAAAAGGAGGAATGTTCGATTATTGAACCCAAACCTGCAAGGATAGAAGACGTGGAGCTTGTTCACAATCTAAACTACATCAAATTGGTGGAGCAGTTTTGTCGACGGGGTGGCGGAGTGCTTGATTTGGGTGACACAGTGGCTTCTCCTGAAAGTTTTGATGTAGCTCTCCAAGCGGTTGGAGGTGCCCTAAAAGCGGCAGAACTCGTAATGGAAAAGAGGTTTCAAAACGCTTTTGCTTTTGTTCGGCCACCTGGGCATCACGCTGGTCCAAACTATGCTTGCGGCTTTTGCATTTTCAACAACATCGCTGTCGCTGCAACTCACTTGCTCCTTAACTTTCATCTTGAACGCATTTTAATCTTAGACGTAGATGCACATCACGGCAACGGAACTCAAGAAATCTTTTACGACACCAACAAAGTTCTCTACATAAGTCTGCATCAAGACCCTCATGGATTTCCCGGAACCGGTTTCACCGACGAACAAGGTGAAAAAGAAGGTTTAGGATACACAGTAAACATTCCATTTCCGTTTCAAGTGGACGACCAAATCTATTCTGACGCCTTAGACCAGCTTGCAGCTCCAATCATCCAGCAGTATAAGCCACAGTTTATCCTTGTCTCCGTCGGGTTCGACGGCCACTACACAGACCCTGTAGCCAGTCTCTCCCTATCCGCTAATGGCTATTTAGAAACGTTTGAAAAAATCTTGAATTCAGCATCCAAATACTGTAAGGGAAGATTAGTGGCAGTTCTGGAAGGCGGTTACAGTCTACCCTTCATTGGAAAATTAGCGACCGGAACAATCGCAAGGATGATGGGGCTATCTTATCCAGTTCAAGATAAACGTCCAACCGCAGATACTAGAGTACAGAAACAAGCAGAAAAACTCGTAAAACAAGCTAGGAATTTTCAGTCTCGGTTTTGGAATTTAAAGTAATGCGTTTTAGACGAGATTATTCGACGACTTTGATGGCTCCCTCGGGGCACTGTGTTTCACACGCAAGGCAAACGAGACACTCGTCAACATTAACCGCCACCGACTTCTCGTCTTGAATTTCAAACACCTCGACTGGACAGATGTCGACACATGTGCCGCATCCGGTACACAATTCTTTGTCGATTTCAATTTCAACCATCCAATCAACTCCTTTTGTAGAGTTTAATCTGAATAAACGCAATAGCATAAAAATGTTCTGGAACTGCCTTTCCTAACGGGTTTCCTCTCGAAGCCTTATCAGAATGCCATCAACCGTTGTCTCCGTTTCACCCCGCCTCGTCTCATACTCTTCAAGAAGCCGACGATAAGCCTCTCTGGAAAGCTTTCCTTGCTGATACCGCGCCCTAGTCCTCTCAATGTCATGCCTCACCGTCTCCAATTTAGCTTCAGCAACTTCAAGCTGACTCATAAGGTCAGCGTACACCACACCCGCTGCTCGAATCTTTTCCCTAAGCTTACTTAAATCCTTAGACAACGTTGAAACCCGCTGCTCCAACATTTTCCTTTGCACCTTGTACCTGCGTCTAGAAACCTTTCCCTTACCTGCTTTTTCCCTCAAAGATTTAAGCTTAGAAAGAATCCCAGCTCTTTCTTCATACGCTTCCACGAAATCCTTAAGAGCCCTTGGACGAACCGGTTTCATCAGAACCGGAACCGAGGGTTTCGGTGCCCGCCAAGCAAGAGCTACAGCGCATCCAATGGCAACCAACGCACCTATCCATAAGGTCGGACGGAACGAAGCCCAAAACACAGAATGTGTGTATGCGAGATCGACTTGAAGAGTTTCGAATGACGTGACATCGTAGCAAGTAAAGCTTATTTTCTCCTGAAAAACATCTTTTTGAACACGATATGTCTTCTTTGGAGAAAATTGAACGGTAGTAATCTTGGCTCCTTCAGGTAAAACTAAAGTACCTGTGAATTTCTCTATTAACCAATCCATTTTGTCGAAAAGTGTAAAACTTAAATTGAATTGATCCCAGCCTTGCTGATTGATATGTTTCTCCCATGTAAGACGATAAGTTATCTTGAATTTTGTTGATTCATTTCCCTTCAAAGGCGAATCTAATGTTACAAACGTCTTATTCCAAAGCGTGGTGGGTTGTTTGCGGGATGGAAAAGGGTTTCCAAATTGATCAAATGCGGTGATATTGTAAGCTTCCAAGGGTAAACGGAGTACTACAGAACTTAAATCCTCTGCAGCTTGCATTGCCTTGTTGCTTAAGTGGTAGAAATCAGATACCGAAAGAACTCCCCCGTCTATTTTTAATTTCCGTTCAAGTTTGTAGACGTTGATTAAACCGAAGCTTCCTTCAGAGCCTTTTGCCATAGTAAAACTTACCGAACCGGACGAACACACGAACTCGTCGAGTGGGCTTTTTGTGTAATTCCCGACTGCAGCATCACCTACATAGCTGGGATAAAAATCTTCCACCAGTGTTGTGTTTTCCCAACGAGTTCTATCCGGAAGAATAACGGTGCAAACAAATTTGGAGGCACTTTGACATAAACTGGGATACTTTGGGAAATCCACCGTGTACACGGTTACGTTTTCCCATGCAATTTCTCCTCCTTCTTCAGGTACTTCTTCTGTTGGTTTACTTTCGATCACTGAGGACATAAGGTTTGAAAAAACGGTGATCACAGTCAAACTCAATAATTTATTTTGATTTACCTTTGTACCTTGTTTTGGGAAAACGATGTTTATTCCATAGTAGCCAATTTTTCCTTGCAATCCAGAGTCAAGCGTTACTCTGAAGATTTTATCTTGGTTAGACGAGTTGTAAGCCAGACAGTAACAAAGGTTAGACTCATATTTATGCGGAAAACCTAAAAGAAAATTCTTGAGCAACACGCTTTCACTTTCGTTTGCGGATATTTGGATGGTATCGTTTATGACGACCA
Source organism: Thermoproteota archaeon (assembly GCA_034660895.1). GTDB lineage: Archaea > Thermoproteota > Bathyarchaeia > Bathyarchaeales > JAYEKF01 > JAYEKF01. The sequence continues at coordinate 3,558 of JAYEKF010000097.1, forward strand.
AGCCGCCGTATCGAATCTCCATAACACGGTCCACCCGGTCTATCTGAATTTCTGAAGGCAAGAGCGTATCGTCGTTGTTGGGGTTCGCGTTAACGTAGAGCGGGGTTAAAATTGAGGAAAAAACGGTGAAAGACAAAAACAGTAAAGGTATTAGAGTGGCTTTTCTCAAACTAAGGCACCTTAACGATCATTATTTCTTTTTTTAATGTTGTTTCCTACTCTACGTTATTGTCCTTTATTTACTTTGGGAAATCGGTTGGCGTTTATCCTTCAATTCCACATGTTTCCTTGTTCTTCGAACGCCAAATTTTGGTGGTTTGTTTAAGGTAGTAGTCTTCTTTTTTCTTCGGTCCGAAACTTCTCACACCTTTCTCTTTCAGCTGCCTTTGAAGTTTTCGAGCGTATTTTAAGCTGATTTCTTTTCTTTTTTCTAGGTAGGTGATGATTTCTTCTGCTTGTTGTCTGTTGTCGCAGCGGCGGAGAAAGTCAATTACGTCTGGTTCGTAATGAACAAAATTTTTAGATGCTGCGTTTTCCCCAGTCTTGGTTTCAGACCGCACAGATGTGACTCCTACTTTGTTCTTGTTGGACTGCATCTCTTTGGCGAGGTTTGGAAACATTTTTTTGAATCGGTTTTCCTCGATTTCCATTTTGGTTTAGCTCTTTTTGATCTTCCTTTTTGGTGCTTTTGCGTTTTTGTTCAACATTTTTTTATATGGAAGAAGTATTTAAGCCGATTTGAATTGTTAAGTAGAAGTTTATCTGAGTACAAATCTTTTTGTTGGGTTTTCTTTGAGTATCCGCCGGAGTTGTTGATAACTTAGACCTGTCACTTCGTCTCCATATACTTCACATTTTCCTAGTCGTCCTTTGTCTTCACGGCTTCGAACCACAATTTCCACTTGATTGTTTGATGGAAGAGTTATGTAAATGTGGAACGACGTTTTCTTTTTTCCCTCTTTTGTTACGGAACACCGATCGGTGTGGGTGACATTGAAACCATTTTTCTTAAGCATGCGGAGGATAGCTTCAGGGTTAGAGTGGAATGTGACGATGTCTACGTCGCTATTTCTATGTGTGGTTCCCCGCCAAACACTTCCCACCAACAATGGATGAAAGCTTTCCAATGTTTTCATGAGTTGCACGGCTTCCTTCCGCATTTGAACAAGCCGCTCTTGTCGTGCTTTTCCTTCTCTTTCCTCCGCGATTCTATCTAGCTCCTCTGCAACCTCCAGATTGCTCGGCAGAACTCTAGTTCCACATGTTTCTGCTGCCCGTATTTTCGCTTGTTTATATTCCTTTTCTTGTGATGTATACAGTAGAGCCGCGGCTTCTCTGGCAACTCGTTTTCTTTCTCTACGATCTGCTTCCAAAGTTGTCTCCCGTAAACGTTTGAGTGCTAAGAAAAATAGTTTTGTTATCCAGCGACGGGTGGCGGTTGAGTGATAAGTTTTGACTTTCGGATGCCTACGTGCCGTATGGGCGCCACTTTTTTTGCTTCATTGTAGATGTCACTAGCTATTTTTCCCAAAACTACTTCTTGTACAAATTGCTTATATGAAAGTTGCGCAGCTTTTCCCTCAATAATTTTCTTAATGATGGCGCGAATAGCTCTTTCTTGAGAAGTCTTGATTCTCCTAAGAGTGAATGCGGAAGCCGCCAGCCTCAGCTGATAACCATCTTTTGTGGTGACGTTAAAAATTCCTTCTATCTGGGTGGTTCTCCTCCGAACGAGGCTTCTCAAGTAATCTCGTGAGTATTCATGCCCGTTAAAAATGGTTCGCACAGTTTTTCCGTCTACACCGGTGACTTTGAAATACATTTTTAGGTATTGGTGGGAGAAGTTGTTGGTGATTTCGTAGAGTGTGGTGTCAATAACTCTTCCAAGCAGTTTAGAAGGTTCATCAGCTGGTATAATTCCTAACTTGACGGTTCCAAAATATGGTGGAGATACTACTGTGTACCAAGACTTGCCACGCCATTTGTCCCGCATTCTCGTTCTTGGTGACACGTTAAACCTCCATTCTAACTGCAAACATTTCCAGTATGGCAGTATTAAAAGTTTTAGTGCGGTTTTATCTCTTCTATTCCACCCATGTACGGTTTCAGAACTTCTGGGACGAGGACAGAGCCCTCTTTTTGTTGAAAGTTCTCTAGGATGGCTACGATGGTTCTGCCTGTTGCTATGGCGGTGGAGTTAAGAGTGTGAACAAAACCTTTCGGTGGCGCTCCCTCTTTTTCTCGATACCTTATATTTAATCTTCTCGCTTGATAGTCGGTGCAGTTGCTACAAGAGATGATTTCCCGATAACGTTTTTGCGCTGGCATCCAAGCCTCGATATCATATGTCTTCGCCGCAGTTGTTCCAATATCGCCGGTGCACACGTTCACAACACGATAAGGTAACCCCAGTTTTTGAACGAGCTCTTCAGCATTTC
>JAYEKF010000098.1:0-5914 GCA_034660895.1 Thermoproteota archaeon
CTAAGAACTTTCTTTCGCTCACGCCATGTTCAAGTACGCGAATGCGTTTTCCTGTTTCTTCTGCCAATGATTTAAGTATTTTTCCTCCATAACTCAATAGAGGAGCTATGTCTCCTTTTCCAACAACCACCGCTAAAACTCCATCAGCATCAAATGCTTTATGAAAGTAAACGTCCTGAAGCGACGGATAACTTTTTTCCAACTTTAACAGTAACCGAGCGATTTTTAGGTCTACTTGGCTTACTTCACCTGACCTAAGCTTTTCTTGACATTTTGAACAGAGTATTCCACTCTTTAGACAAAAGTCGCATAATGCCGCTTTCATTTAGAATCTCACCCTCCGAAATAAAGGAAGGAGCGGCGAAGCTTAGTAGTTCACGTTTTATCTCTATTTTTGCAGTGTTATCTCAATACTGCTGACGTTTGACGGCGAGCCTCCCTCTTCTCTGGGTGGCAGTTGATCCGTGCCAATATCTATTTTCTTGATTTGCACATCAGGAAGGAATCGGCGTCGAACAACCTCAACCACATCAACTGCGCGGCTGATTGCTCTTCCCCGTGCTTTTACATCTATTTCTTTTGCTCCGCCGTGGAAGAGGGTTATGCAAGCCAACACGTAGTTCATGACTGGTTTTCTTCCAATCAACACTGAATTGTTTTCTGACATTTCACCGCCTCACTCCTTGTTTTTCAAGTTCCTTGTGGCTTCTTATGCTGTCTTTTGTCGCCCCATAAATACGTTTCGATGTAAGCGCATAAGAACAACGCTTCCACATTGACTAGATATGCCGTAATTTAGAAACTTCATCCAGCGACGGGTGATTACGAAGAAAAAACTTTAAACCACCCAGACAATTGTAAAAGTAAGGCTGTACAAAAGAAAGGAAACATGAAAATTTGAGCGATAAGACCCTAACTGGACGCCCGTTCCGCTTGCTTCAAATGTTATACGAAAAAGGCAAACCCACAACAGTCTACAGCGTACGGATGAAACAAAAAGAACTAGCTCAACAGCTAGGGATAAGCCGACAGGCGTTAAATGCCCATCTACGTAAGCTTCGCGACCCATGTTACATACGAACTGGCAGAGGCTTCATCGACGTGACCGAAAAAGGACTGAACATGCTCGGGATATCCGTGAATCCAGCTTTTATCTTCATTAAAGTATCGCCTTTTAAGAGATTAGAAGCTTACCAAAAAATGGACAAACTCCCAGTTCAACGAATGTTTAGAGTAGCTGGAGACATGGACGCAGTTCTCATAGTGGAAAGGCACAAATTGGAGGGAACCCTCAAGCAACTTTCCTCCGTGGAAGGCATCCAAGAAACAAGGTCTTACATCACAATTCAAGCATTAAAATAAACTTTTCAGAAAAAGTTGCACAGTCATGAAACTCTTCGAATACGAAGCTAAAGAAATCCTATCCAAATACGAAATACCAATTCACGTGGAGGATCAGCAACCTCTCCTACTCAGACGCAAGAAATAGCCACAAAACTTCGCACTCCATTCGTTGTTAAAGCACAGTTATTTGTGGCTGGTAGAACTGCTCCTTCTGGAAAGAGGATGGAAAAAACTGGAACTGCTGAAAGCAAGATTAATGCTTTTAAAGAGGGAGTGTGGATGTGGCTGAGAAGCCTAATGATGTGGCAAGGATTTTGGTTAATCAGTTAAGGGAAGAAAGGTATATTTGATAGGATGATTATTGGCAGCGTGTTTATGGCTGTACGTGAGAGAGTGTTGGGTTTTGCCTGTAACTGATCCTGTGAAGAAAGCGATTGCTCAGAAACATAGGTTGTACATGAAGATTTGTAGGGATTGTGGTGCTCGCAATGCGGCTAGTGCAGTGAAGTGTCGGAAGTGTCACAGTAAGAATTTGCGTTGGAAGAAACGGGAGTTAGTCAAGTAATTTATGCGCTCTAGTCCAGCAGAGGGGGCTTGAGGGAGCGTAAAGGAAGAAAGTTAAGAAGAAGTGTATGAGAAATAACTCTGATTGAGGGTGTGAGATTTGCGGAGGAGAGTAAGCCCACGAGAGATGAAACGGATGATGAAGCGTATGGGTCTAAACATGGGGGAGATGCCGGATGTTCAGGAGGTTGTCTTTCGAACAAGCACCAAGGAGATTATCATAGAGAATCCGGAAGTGGCGGTGCTGAGTATGCATGGACAAAAAATTTTCCAAGTGACTGGGGAAAAAATTACTGAAAAAATTGTCGAAAAGGAAGTAACATTTCCTGAAGAAGACGTTAGGTTAGTGGCGGATCAAACGGGAAAAAGCATGGAGGAGGCGAAAAGGGCGTTGGAAAGTGCGGATGGGGATTTGGCTAAGGCAATTCTCCTACTTCAAGCAGAAGGCTAAAAAACTCGTGATAAAAGCAGGGTTAGAACTGTTTCAGTATGTCTTGTTTTTCCATAACGTGACCGCAATAATGACATTTTATGCGAAGCGGCTCCTTACTTTCCACATAAAACTTAGGTTGCACAGGTTCATTACTGTTGGAAACGCATACAGGGTTGGCGCACTTCACAATATTATGTAAAACATCCGGCAGTTTCACTCGTTGTTTCTCCACCACTTTATAGTCGCGGATAATATTAATCGTCGCGTGGGGAGCCAACAACGCGATTTTGTCCACCTCTTCTGGATTTAACTCTCTGCCCTCAATTTTCACCATGTCTTTCGCTCCTAGCTTTTTACTAGGAACGTTCATAGCGATGGTTACCACTCCTCCACCACGACCGCTGATTCCTAAGATCTTCACCACATCCAGCGCATGTCCACTTGTAACATGGTCGATTACAGTTCCATCTTTTATTTTAGAAACACGCAAAGTAGTCTCTGCCAATGCCTACGATGCCTCCTCGCTGGTTAGTTAGTGGATAAAGAGTTATTTATTTATGACTTGTTAAAGTTTGTCTGTGTGGTGGCGACTGTTGAAATTTGAGCGTCGAGATATTGTTTCCATCAAGGATTTCACCCGTGAAGAAATCGATTACATCCTAAAAATCTGCCAAGCTGTTGAACCGCTTGCAAAGAAAGGTTCAAACATGCTTTCTAAAAAGATGTTAGCTACCCTCTTCTTTGAACCTAGCACGCGAACCCGCCTCAGTTTTGAAGCCGCCATGCAGAAACTTGGGGGCTCCACCATCGGGTTTGCAGGGCCGGAGATAGCCTCAATACATAAAGGGGAAAACCTTGCGGATACGGTTCGAGTTGTACAAAATTATGCTGACGTAATTGCGTTGCGGCATCCATTGGAAGGAGCTGCCCGCCTTGCCGCCGAATTTGCTGATGTTCCTATAATCAACGCTGGCTCAGGAGCTGAGGAGCATCCAACTCAAGCACTGTTAGATTTGTACACTATTGTGAAAGAAAAGAAGCGGCTGGACGGGTTGAACATCGCTTTGGTAGGTGACCTACGTTACGGACGAACCGTACACTCTCTTGCTTACGCTTTGTCCCTCTATGATGTGAACCTTTATCTTGTCTCTCCAGACCCCCTCCGTATGCGAAGGGAAGTGTTAGACGCGGTTGGATGGAAAGCCAGAGTGGCCGAAAAGGCTGTGCTTGAGGAAATTATACCGAACATAGATGTGCTCTATATGACCCGTATTCAAAAGGAACGCTTTCCAGACCCTGCGGAATACGCAAAAGTGAAAGGTTCATATAAAATCGACTTGGAGATGCTAAAAGATGCTAAAAAAGACTTAATTATTCTGCATCCGTTGCCAAGAGTGGGGGAGATCGACAGCGAGGTGGACAGCACACCTTACGCTCGATACTTCCAGCAAGTTGGAAACGGCATTGTGGTGAGAATGACTGTTTTGGCGTTAATTCTTGGTGCAGTGAAATAATTTTAGTGTTTTATAATTGTCTTGTTTCTTCAATGCTTCGACGTAATTCTACGATAATGCGCAGTAGACCCCGCATTCGGATGGTTCTTCAATTCTGTCTAGAACTTGGACGTTGCGGCTTTTATCTCTGTATACAGTGATGCCTTTGCATCCAAGTTTCCAAGCTAACATGTAAACTTTCTCTATGTCGTTGGGTGTTGATGAGTTTGGGAAATTCACTGTTTTCGAAACTGCGTTGTCTGTGTATTTTTGGAACGCTGCTTGCATCCTCACGTGTTGTTCAGGTGTTATGTCAAAAGTTGTTACGAATATTTTTCTCCATTTTCCAGGTATCTCTTCAACGTCTTTAGCTGAGGAGTATTTAGCTAACTTAGATATCAGTTCTTGAGAGTAGAACCCTTCCTTGATGGCTATCTCTTCAAACGCTGAGTTTACTTGAATTAGGTCTTGGCCTAGGCTTTCAGCTACCTTTCGCACATAAACCAGTGAGAACAGTGGTTCGATGCCAGATGAGCAACCAGCTATTACACTGATTGTTCCAGTAGGCGCTATTGTTGTAACGGTTGCATTACGTATTGCAGAATAGTTTTGAGACCATTTGCTGTTTTTAAAGTTCGGAAATGAACCTTTCTCTTCACCAAGCTTTACAGATGCTTCGCGCGCGGTTTCCGTTACGAACTTCATTGTTTCCTCTGCAATCTGATACGATTCCTCCGACCCATACGGTACACCCAGCTTGATTAACATATTTGCAAATCCCATGACACCCAGCCCTATCTTGCGATTTTTCTTAGTCTCATTTTCAATTTCCTTTAATGGATATTTGTTAGCGTCTATTACATTATCTAAAAACCTCACAGCGAGTTCCACGGTTTTTGCAAGTTTAACCTTGTTAATTTCGCCGTTAGTAACCATTTTTTCTAGGTTGATTGAACCGAGATTGCATGACTCATAAGGTAGTAGTGGTTGTTCACCGCAGGGGTTAGTCGCCTCTATTTTACCCGGCAACGGATGCTCCTCGTTTATTCTGTCCAGGAATATTATTCCCGGCTCACCGTTCTTCCAAGCCATTGTGATAGTTAAGTTCCAGATTACCTTGGCTTTCACCTTTTCTAAAGCTTCACCAGTTCTTGGGTTGATTAACTCAACATCTCTGTCATTGAGCACCGCCTCCATAAATTCGTCGCTGACGGAAACAGAGATGTTAAAGTTGCTTAATGCTCCCTCCTGTTCTTTGCAAACTATGAAGTCAAGGATGTCAGGGTGTGTAACGTGCAACACACCCATGTTAGCTCCTCTCCTCTTTCCACCCTGCTTGATCACGTCTGTTGCGCTGTCGAAAACTTTAATAAACGAGATTGGACCTGACGCGATTCCACCGGTGGATTTCACCACGTCATCTTTAGGTCGAATGTGCGAAAATGAGAATCCTGTGCCTCCACCAGTCTTGTGGATTAACGCGGTGTTCTTAATTTGGTCAAATATGCTTTCAATTGAATCTTTCACTGGTAGCACAAAACAGGCTGACAGCTGACCTAGGTCGGTGCCAGCGTTCATGAGGGTTGGCGAATTCGGCAGAAACTCCAGTCTAGTCATCACATCGTAAAATTTATCTTCTAACTCTTCAATTTCTTTCTCGGTTTTACGGTACTGTTTTTCAACACTGGCTATGGTGTGAGCTGCTCTTCTGAAGAGTTGTTTCGGGGTTTCAACTATGTTTCTTCTTTCATCTCTTTGAAGGTATCGCTTGGCTAAGACCACCACTGAATTGATGGGTAACTTTAGGTCGTCCACAATTCCAAGTGTTTTCTTGGTGTTTCGGAGTTTGGTTCTCTTCTCTCGGTACAGGATGTAGGCTTTAGCAACTTTAGGCAAATTATTCTCCATCAGCGTTTCTTCAACCAAATCTTGAACGTCTTCAACGGACGGGATTTCAGTTTGGAACTTTTTTTCAAGCTTGCAAACAACTTTGTCCGCTATTTTTTTGGCGATTGCGCTATTGTTTTCCCATAGCTCCTCATCAATTTCGTTTAACGCTCGGTAAACCGCGTTCTGAATT
>JAYEKF010000099.1:0-5912 GCA_034660895.1 Thermoproteota archaeon
AAAGTTATGGCTGTGATTACTACAAGAATTTTTTCGGCGAGGGGGCGGCGAACCTTTATTATGGTGAGCCTAGATCGAGATAAGGCTGGTCGATTGTTGGCTTCGCCTGTTCCAACAGGTTTGTCCGGAGCCATCACAACGCTTTCGAAAGCCGATGGTTTCGTGGAAATTCCGGAAAAACAACAATTTATCGACGTAGGAGAAGAAGTCAGTGTATTCTTACTTCCAAAAGGGACTATTGGAAGCTTTTTCTTTTAGCTCCTATGTAGATAGTTGCTATCCATGTCATAATCAAGTATACGGTTAGGGGTAACTGTAGCAACCACCCCGCCCGAAAAGATGAAGGATGCGTAAGTTGGATGATACAAAAGGTGTTTCCCAAGAAGAAGAGAACTACTACAAGCCAAACTGACCATTTTTCCGTTTTGAATACACCGTAAGCGGTTATTAAACTTAGGGAAGCTAAAATTCCTAAATGTGGGGGGTTGAAACTCCAGATAGCTAAGAGGTAAAGAAATATGATGCCTACAACAGCGTAGAAAACGGAAAAAACGAGCACTCCTAAGCTTTTTGCCTTTAGTTTGGATTTTAATTCCATTCTGGAAGACTCCTTTTAGACTATCGCTAATAACAACTAAGTAATAAATTTGTTTCCGGACTTGAAGCAAAAACGTTTAGAACAAGGATAACCAAATAAAAAGGTTGTGAAACGCTATCATGAGTTACTATGAGCTTTATGTTTCTCCTTCCCCGGTTTTCACCGGCGTTCAAAAACCTTTCGAAGAGGCTGACTACGTCGTTATCGGAGTGCCCTTCGATGCGACAAGTACGTTCCGCAGCGGCGCCAGATTTGCCCCTTTAGCCATACGAGAAGCTTCGCTGAACATGGAAACCTACAGCTTCAGGTCCAACATGGATGTGGAAGACTTGAAGCTTCATGATTTAGGGGACCTTCACGTAAGCGGGAGGGTGGATGAAACCTTAAACCGACTGAAACTTGTGGTGAAAAGCCTTTTAGACGCTGGGAAAACACCAGTAATTATTGGAGGGGAGCACACCGTCACTTTAGGTGCCATGCGAGCCGTGGGTGGAAACACTACGTTGGTAAGTTTCGATGCGCATCTTGACCTGCGTAATGAATACTTAGAAAGAAAAGTTTCTCATACAACTTTCATGCGGAGAATTCACGAGGAAATCCGTCCGAAGAAGATTCTGGAAGTGGGCACAAGAGCTGTATGTAAAGAAGAACTTGACTACGCCGAAAAGGCAGGTATACAGTTTTTGACTGCACATCAAATCAGACAGAGTGGCGCGGAAAAAACGATTGAAAACGTTCTTGCAGACTGCGAAAACGTCTACTTAACGATGGATATGGATGTTTTAGACCCTGCGTTTGCACCAGCAGTTCAAAACCCTGAGCCTGACGGCTTATCCATATACACGTTTCTAGACCTTATATGCACTGTTTGCGACCAGCGGGTGGTTACGTTTGACTTGGTTGAGGTCACCCCTCATTATGACAGCGGCGTAACTGCAATACAGGCAGCAAAAACCTTGTTTGAAGCACTATGTCACATAGAAAAGGGACGAAGGAAGCGCTAAACGTTTTTACGCTTCCTTCAGAAGTTTGGCGACAAAAAAACCGTTGCATTCGTGAATGTGTGGATACAGTCTTCGGCAGTAGGTTTGCCCTCGGAGTCCCGGATGTCCAAGTTTTGGAGCGGCCTTAATCAACTTGAATTCAGGATGCCACTTCATAAATCGTTCAATCAGCATTTCGTTTTCCTCCACCGTGATGCTGCGTGTAGAATAGACTAGTAAGCCTCCCTTTTTCACATGTTCGGCGCATTGGTTCAGCATGTCCCACTGAACCTTCGACATCCCCCGTATCGATTCTTCCGTAAGCTCCCACTTGACGGATGGTTTTTTGCTGAATATGCCTGTGTTGGTGCAAGGCGGTTCTAAAACCACTAAATCGGCGGCTACATGAACAGGTAAGGGTTTTCGAGCGTCTGCAAGAACTGGTTCAGCAATTTTCACATTCATCCGTTTAATTTCCCGTTTCAACATTTTTATCTTATGCTTAGAGTAATCTATAGAATAAATAACTCCCCTATTTTTCATCAGCTGCGCTGTGTAGGTGGTTTTGGCCCCGTGGGAAGCGCAACCATTTAGCACAGTTGTATCCGGCTTTGGGTCTGCAACCTCTACGGCGAAACAACTAGCCTTATCTTGAACGTAGAAAAGTCCTTGACGGAAGCTGAGTGTTTGGGTGAGCAAGTGCTTCGTAGTCTTTACTTTGTAGCTGTGCTGAAGCCCCCTGACTTTTTCGAGTTTTATTCCGTCGTTTTCTATTCTCTCTAGCAAAACTTTCGTGGGCGCTTTTAACGTGTTCACCCGTATGTAAGTGGGCAACACTCCTATGTTGCTTTCCAAAAATCGAAGCGCCTCGCTTCTCCCTAATAGATGGAAGCAGTATTTCACAAACCACATTGGATGATAAGTGAGTAAACCAACTTTTTCCTCGTCGCTCAAACCTTCTAAAGTGGAGTTGACTGACAGGCTGAACAACTCGCCGAGGATTCCCTCCACTTCTTGCAGTTCTCTCCAGCCTAAAATGGAGCGTCCCATCCGCACGATTTCCACAGCGTTTTCAAAACTGCTTTGCTGAAATTTAAGTTGGTGTACGTAGAGACGGAGAAAAGCTTGCACGCCGAGCTTGAAGTCTTCAAGAGAACGAGGTGCTAACGCTGAGTTGACGACGTGGTCTATGAAGTTTTTTCTTCGAATCGTTTCGCACACCATTTTATACGCTAATCCAACGGCGTTGCTGTCTTGAATTCCTAACTGTTTGGTGGTTCGAGAGAACGCTAATCTTTCGTCTAGCTGTTCCAGTTCCATCCAACTCAGGGTTTCAATGGCGAGCGCCCAAGCTTTCCGCAGCAATTTGGTTTACCAATTCAATGCAACTGAGCATGTTTATAAAAGGTTTAGAGACAAGGGGAGAGTTTTTAGGGTGCACAATTACATACTAAAGCGGGATTAAGAGTTAAAATGTCTCAGAGATGTTTAGACCAGTTCTCCACCGCGTTGAAAAAAGAGCCTGAAAAGACATTGCAACCTGTAACCAAACGCGTAGAAGAGAGAAAATGGGTTTTTCCGCCTTTAGCACCCGAAAATTTGTCTCCATCTTATCTGGTTTCCGCTTCATATGATGGTGATAGGAGGAAAGCTTGCATCAAGCTTTATGAACCGAAATCGCAACGAATTTATTTTTGGTACGACAACACGGGGCACCAACCGTACTGTCTCACTAACCTTTCCCCATTAGACTTGGAAAAAATTGAACGGTTGAAAGCACACCCGGGTCTAGACCATTTTGAGTTGGTAGAAAAGTACAATGCGCTTGTAGACCGGCCGATGAAGGTCACAAAGGTTGTTGCGAAAGACCCGTTAGCAATCGGCGGCCGCGCCAGAGGATGCATCCGAGACATCATTCCAGAGGAATACTCAACAATAGCAGGCGAAGAAATAGCTGAGAAGGTGAAAGTTTGGGAGGCGGTGATCAAATATTACCAATGCTACATTTACGACCGAAATTTGTCTCCAGGCATGCTGTACCGAGTGGAAGACAGCAATTTAGTGGAAGCACGTTTGGAACACCCGGAAAAGACGGTGAAGAGAATTTGCAGTTTATTCCCAGATGCTTCGAAAGAGGAAGGTGAATACATGGAACGCTGGGCGAGATTACTAGAGTATCCAGCTCCCGAATTTCGACGAGTGGCTTTGGACATTGAGGTTTATTCGCCGGTTTCTAATCGTGTACCAGACCCAAAAACAGCGGAGTATCCGATCACCTGCGTTTCACTATTAGGTTCAGACGGGTGTAAACGAGTTTTATTGCTGAGACGCAAGGGAGTTCAAGAAGGAAAAGAGAAGCTGCCTGAAGATGTAAGGGTTAAATATTTTGACTCTGAGAAGAGGCTGATTCGGGTGGTTTTCGACATTTTGTGGGATTATCCTTTCGTATTAACATTCAACGGAGACAATTTTGATTTACCCTATTTGGCGCATCGAGCTCAAAAATTCGGCTTAACAAGGAATGAGATTCCTATTCGGTTGGGGCGGAGGGTTTCCTTGCTGAAGTACGGCGTTCACTTAGACTTGTACAAGTTCTTCTTTAACCGTTCAATCAAAGGCTATGCGTTTGGCGACCGGTATCGGGATATTACGTTAGACGAGGTAGGTCAAACATTAGTGGGGTCGGGAAAGCTGGAGCTTTCGAAGCCTTTCAGAGATTTAGCCTACTCGGAGTTAGCTCGATACTGTTATCGAGATGCGGAAATCACGTTCCAGCTAACACACTTTCAAGACGACTTGGTTATGAAACTAGTATTGACTCTAGCTCGCATTAGTCACCTGCCGATGGAGGACGTAAGCCGGCTTGGTGTTTCACGGTGGATTAGAAGTTTCATGCATCACGAGCACCGGCGTAGGGGCATGCTGATTCCGAACACAGAGGACATTTTAGAGTTGAAAGGTGAAACCGTGACTGAGGCGATAATTAAGGGTAAGAAGTACAAGGGAGCAATTGTGGTGGAGCCGGTTCCCGGAGTGCATTTTAACGTGGCGGTGATGGACTTCGCAAGTCTGTATCCATCCATAATTAAGGTTTGGAACTTAGGCTATCAATCCATTCGTTGCTCACACAAGGAATGCCGAGATAACATGGTTCCGGACACGTCACATTGGATCTGCAAGAAGCATAGAGCGTTAGAGAGTTTGCTGATTGGTTCGCTTCGGGACTTAAGGGTTGAGTGGTATAAACCTAGGGCGAAGGACATAAGTCTGCCGAGTGATTTGCGGAACTGGTACAACGTGATTCAAAGCGCATTAAAGGTGATCCTTAACGCCAGTTACGGAGTTTTCGGGTCAGACTCATTCGATTTGTATTGTCCGCCAGTGGCGGAGGCAACAGCGGCTATTGCTCGACACGCCATTCAGCAGATTATTGGAAAAGCTGAGGAGTTGGGTGTGGAAGTGATTTACGGAGATACGGACAGCGTGTTTTTGAAGAACCCCCGAGAAGAACAGATTGAGACGTTAGCGGATTGGTCTTTAAGTAAGTTGAAGATGAGTTTAGACGTGGACAAACAGTACCGATACGCGGTGTTTAGTTCTAGAAAAAAGAATTATCTGGGGGTTTTGGAGGACGGTGAAGTTGACGTGAAAGGCATGACTGGGAAAAAGCGGCACATCCCAAAATTCATCAGACAAGCGTTCAATGAAATGAAAGAACGGCTAGCTAAGGTGAAAACTCCGGAAGACTTTTTTGAGGCGAAAAAGGACATTCGAAGGATTGTTCGGAACCGTTATGTGCAGTTAAAGGAGCGCAACTGGGACAGTCTGAAAGATTTGGCTTTTCATGTAACATTAGGGAAGGAGTTAGATCGTTATAGGAAGACCACACCTCAACACGTGAAGGCAGCTCAGATTTTACAGGAAAAAACAGATGTAGAAGTGAAGGTTGGAGATTTGATTAGTTTTGTGAAAACCGTAAGTGAACCGCATGTGACGCCTGTGGAGTTAGCTTCGGACCGCATGGTGGACGTGGATAAATATGTGGGGTATTTGCAATCAACCTTTGACCAAGTTTTAGATGCCATGGGGCTGGATTTCGAAGAAATTATTGGATTAACAAAACTTGAAAGGTTCATGTAAAAACTATTTTCGTAGTCGCAAACTTGTGTGTGCACGGAAAGTTCCCTATTTCATCCAAAACTAAAACTCGTTGAGCTATGCACGCTATTTGCTTAATTCGTAGAAAAACGCAATCAACGTGTAGGCGAACAGAGAACAGAAACCAACTGCTCCCATTAAGTTGAAACTCGTTAAACTGGCAACTGTAAAAC
>JAYEKF010000100.1:0-5798 GCA_034660895.1 Thermoproteota archaeon
CGTCTCAAGGACGGAAACTCATCTAAGAGAGCCTTTATAACCTGCCAGCGAATCTCATCTGCTGTCATTTCTCATCTTCATTATCTAATCGCTTATTGACGAACTATTAAACATGCATGCCGATTTTTGATACATGTCTAGAATGACGTAATAAAAATCCCCATTTCAAACGCACTATTTCTGTTTCAAACAAAATACTGCGCATGAGAAACACATCTCAAACAGAAATATTTCCCCTAAAGGAATAGCTTCTTTATCTCAAGAAACGAATAACAAAACCGAAGTAATATCACTTGTTAGCGGATGATATTGTAACGCGGAGAAGGGGAGAAAGGAGAAAAATTGGATGCCGCGGAAAGCTCAGCGAGGAGTAAAACAGTCAAGGGCCATTAGACTACAATCTGTCCTTTTTATCATCCCTTTCATTCTAGCTTACTTTTCTTGGAAATGGTTTCCTATCTTCGCTGAACACTGCGTTTTACACCTTTTCGGATACACGTTACAACCTCACCACGTTCACTGGATTTGGTACTTAACAGTTGGCTTCCTTTATGCATGGTACACGTTTTTCACAGTAGGGTTAGTAGGAACATTCATTGTAGCCGCTTGGATATGGAAACGAAGAAGAAGTCTCACAGAAAAAATGAAATTTTACCCTATGGTTTCTTTTGTTGTTCCCGCCTATAATGAGGAAAAACAGATTTCTCGATGCGTAACAAGTTTATTTAGATGCGCTGCAAATTACCTTGGGCTATGTCAGATTATTGTGGTGGATGATGGAAGCACAGATCTAACTTATGAAATTGCGTGGGCAATCTTGGAGCAGAACAGAAAACGGTGGCCTCAGATTTATGGCAAGGTTGTTAGGCACAGTGCGAACTTGGGTAAAGTTGAGGCCATCCGAACAGGCGTAAATGATGCTTTGGGAAACGTTATCGCGGTTGTGGATGCAGACTCATGGTGGGAGCCAAACGCCCTGTGCAAACTGGTCAGCCATATGAGCGTTGAAGAAAAAAGCGCGGTTACTGGTTATGTACACCCATCTGATGGTGGTGATGAACGTAACCCCTACGTTATCTTGCAACAATTAGAATATAGTCAAGGGTTAGCTGTGTTTCGTTGCGCCCAAGTTTTAGGTAACGCCGTACTTGTGGTTCCTGGGTCAATAGGTGTATATGAAGCTGATGTTCTTCGGGAAATTCTAAACGAGACAAAAATGCGTTCAGTTACCGAAGACTTTGAGATTACTTTAGAGATGCAGAGGAGGGGGCTCTCCGTGTCTTATGTGAACCAAGCTCGAAGCGGAACAATAGCACCCACATCATCCAAAGCCTTTTGGAACCAGAGATTACGATGGTTTACCGGAGGGCTCCATAACATACTTAATATACATCGAAAATTACTGTTCAAAAGACGATGGCTCAGCCTACTACTCTGGTATTGTATAATCAGCGGATACGTTGGAGCTGTAATTGGGCTCGTAGCGGTTTTCGGAATACCCTTCTTCTTTTGGTTCGCTCCGGACAGAATATTCTTTGTATTCAACCTGCTTATGTATCTGCCTTACTCGCTTATAATAGGAATCATAGGTCAAGCGGTTGCCCTAAAGTTTGCCTATCACGAATACAACCATAAACAACTTCTAATCTATACGCCATTTTACTCTATACTCTGGTTCATTAACATTCTTGCTCGTTTCGTTAGTTCCATAAAATGTCTTTTTGGAGATAGTGGTGCTTGGCGAAAAGCTGAACGCCCTTTCAGTTAGATTTTTAGTAATTGTACTTTTTTTCTGTGTTTGTCTGGTGCCTTAGTTGTGCGTTTCTAGGGGGTCATTGTGTGTTGGTTTTGACGCGTGGTTGGGTCATCAGGGAGAAAGGAGAAGACCTATAAGAAGTATTTGTTTTTCTTCTTTACCACGCGTTTTACGCTCTTTCAACCTCCCCCCTAACAGCCATCGTAAGACTTAAGATATAGTTCTCCTATAAAAGGGTATCTACTTAAAACCGAAGAGTTAGGATAAAACTAGAAATTTCTAGCCTATAGCCAAAATCCCTTCTAGAATATCTTCTTCAGCAACATTTAGTTCCTTGGATAACCAAATCTTCAATAACTCCGCGTTCCCCGGGAAATCTCCGCTGTAGGTTAAAACGCGGCCGTTTCTCAAGGCGTCAGCTTGAAAAGATCTCTCCGCTTCTTTATATAAGAAAGACACTGTTTCTGCTCCTGATGCTAAAACCTTGAAGTCTTCCCATTGTTTGCATCTGACAATAACAGGGGGGTTTCGGGGTAACACTGGTGTCTCACGAGGAGATGAAACAAACTTGATTAAATTGGAAACTTCATTTTGAATTGTAAGAAGGCGTTCCTCAACTTTTTCAATTTTGTCACTTAACTTTCCGCTATCACCTAATTGTTCTGTTACGCGCCCCAATTCACTAATTAAACGGTCTAGATCTTTCTCATGTTCCTTCAACACGTTTATAATGAAATCTACCGCTTCAAGAGCTTCATCCTTCTCCGGCAGCTTTTTAACCATGCCTCTCTCTCCAATACACGCATATAACATTAGGGAATCCTAGTCAAATAAAGGTAGCGAATTAAGAAACAGTATCGATATAGTGAGATGTACATATTAATTGAGAATTCAAACTGATGAGTTAACGAAGCTTAAGGAGGAGGCTAGGCATATTTGGACTCGTAATAAAAGTTCAACATTAAAACCTAGGGGGGAGGGGGTAGGTGTTTAGGGGGAAGTTTTCACGTGACAAAATGGTTCTTTCACGTGTGCAGAAGCTTAAGAGAAGATTAAAAGTTGACACTCAGAAGCTTCGTGGAAAAACGCTGAAAGCTTTGGAGGAACTGTTTGACATAGCTAAAGAGCTTGCGAAAAACGAAGATTTACCTCTTAACGTGCGCCGTAACTGGATTGGTTGCGAGCGTTGTTAGGGTTGATTTTGGAGCGGAGGGGCTAAGACATGGAACTTGCTTCTAGAACAAGATTTTATAGTTGGAGGCTAGACATATTTGGATCCAAACATCGAGGTATGCTATTTTTATAACGGGGGTAGGGGTAGGTAAAATGGCCGGGTTTTCACGTCCATTTTTAATTGTCAGGCGGACTCGCAAAACTAAAAGAAACTGTGAAGGTTGAAACAATTCACGGCTAAAATTCAGGTTTCACCATGTTTTCAACGGTTCACCCCATCCTTAACATCACTTAAGTTACGGCGTACAAAAGGGTCCGTTTTGCTATTAAACTGCAACAAACAACAAAAAATGGGGAGTTTGCGGGGGACATATCCAGAATTCATAGTTTCTCTTCATAAGTTAGTTAAAAGAGAAACGTTCTAACAACTGCTCAGAATAATGAGAGGATAAAAGTGAAAGAACAATTATCCCCTAAACATCGGAGGGAGCTTCAAAGCAGAATGATAGAAGTCTTTAAGAAAAACATCAGCACGCTTTCAAAAGAGTTTCAGCAAATATTAGTTGACGATTTGGTCACCGCATTTCAGAATCGAATGTTGGTGTTTACAAGGATTCAACGAAAAAAAGGGGATAACAACAAACGTAAGTCGAAGAAACTTAGCTTAAATCCGTAAAAGATTTATATTAAATCTGCAGAAAACGCAAAGAGGATGGGCGATGAGAAGATCCAAACTTGAGATGCATATTGCCGTACTTAAGGTGTTAGCTCATAATGGGCCTCTAAAACTAACTCACATCATGTATAAGGCTAATGTTAATTGTAGCGTGCTAAAGAGTTATCTGAAATTTTTAATTAAACAAGGGGTGGTGGAAAAAAGGAACATCGGGGATAAACGAGTGGTTTACGCTATCACTCAGAGAGGCATAACGGTGCTCAAGCACTTCAGAGAAATAAAAGTCATGTTGCCTTTGGAAAGCCGCCACTCAAAAGAGCTTGCGATTCCTTATTAGTTCACTTCTACTTGTTCCACTGAAACGCCTTTTTACTTACCGTTTTTGGAGCTTCGCCTGTAGTGAATTTAGTTTAGTGTCAAAGAAGTGCCAGATTAGCTGACGGTTCTAATGTTTCGAAATGTTGTTTATGGTTTTGTTTCTTGATAATCTGTATAACCGTATCGTAAGACTTAATATACTCCGCACGAGAAATAGTGTAGATACGTCAAACAAATCCTGAGGAAAAAAACGTGAAAACGAAAAGGAACTGGGGAAGAAAGTCGGCTCAAGTGCTTGAGAAGATCAAGGAAACTCTTGATCAGTTGAATAAGAAAATGGAAGTTATCATTGATATTCAAAAACATGGCTCTAAAGAAAGCGAGACCATTCCTGATGTTCTCGACGTTATGACTCTTCTGTCGTTACCGGATCATCTACGAAAAACTGCAATGACCCTTTGTAAATTAGGCCGTGCAACTGCCACTGAGGTTGCTAAAAAAACTGGAAGGGCGAGAGCTGTGGAAAGTGGATACTTAAATCAGCTTGTGTTGATGGGGTATTTGAAAAAGACGAGGGAGGGGCGTAAAGCATATTTTTACGCTGAAAAGTAGATTCTGGTGGTGACTATGAAAAACATTATAGCTGTGCATTCTTACAAGGGTGGAACCGGAAAAACTTTGATGTGTATCAACTTAGCGGCCATCTACGTAAAACGGGGAAGAAAGATTTGCGTTCTTGATCTGGATTTTCGTGCACCTAGCATTCAAGCTGTGTTCAAAACGGATGGTAATGAATACTGGCTGAATGATTATCTTAACGGAGTGTGCGAAATAGATAAAGTTCTGATGGATCTCACTTACAAATGTGGTGGTGATGGTAAATTGTTGGTTGGATTGGCGAACCCCGCTACCGAAGCCATACGAGATATCTCAGCGAAGGATAGAAAATGGGAAATGAGAGCGTTGGGGAGGCTTTTGTCGCTTAAAAATTCGTTGCTTACTGATAAGGATTTTGACTACGTCATTTTTGACACTAGTCCAGGGCTTCAATATTCATCTATTAACGCCATTGTTAGCGCTGACGCGGTTGTGGTGGTGAGCACCTTGGACAGGTCTGACGTGGAAGGAACAAAACGTATGATTCATGAGCTCTACGACCTGTTTGACAAAAAAACTGAAATTTTGCTTAACAAGGTGGTTATGGAAAGCTTATCGGTGCAGAAAGAGAGGGAGACTTTACTTAAGCAGTATGAAAGGATGCATAACCTCCCCGTTTTAGATGTTATCCCCTGTTTCTGCGACGTATCACGAGCTGCAGGAACCTACATATTTGCTAAGGAAAAACCGGAGCACCCCTTCACAAAGATTCTTGAAGAAACCGCTACAAAAATAGAAAAATTCTAAACCTCACCGCTTCTTCTTTGCACGTTCCTTCTCAGCTTTCTTCTTTGCTTCTTCCACATACTTTCTGAGTTTCCTAAGTTGAATCTTCTTTTCAGGCAACGTCTCCGGAGCATACATCAAAGGCAAAACAGCCAGAAATAGGAAAAAGCTAGCCAAAGAAAAAGCGGCGTGCACAGAAATTTCTTTTGAATAAGGCTCAGCAAGTAACGGTATGACTCCAGAAAGTAAAAAAGGCATCCCTCCAATTGCATAGTATTTTTCTCTAGTTGTACTTTGAGACAGATCTGCCCAGATTGTCATGAGAAAAACAGTTGTAAACATCCCCCACGCAACCGCTCCAACAATGGAATAAAACCATTGGAAAATCAACATATCTGGGAAGAACCCTAAAATAGCATAAGCGATGCCTAACGCGACAAACCCAGCCACTGCCACACGCTTTCGACCAACCAAATCAGCGAAGAAGCCACC
>JAYEKF010000101.1:0-5651 GCA_034660895.1 Thermoproteota archaeon
TTAACACGTTTATATACAGATGATGGAAAGTTTTATTGTTGCGGGGGTGTCCGAGTTTGGTCAAAGGAAACAGGCTTAGGACCTGTTGCCGTAGGGCTGCGTGGGTTCAAGTCCCACCCCCCGCACTTTTTATCAAACCCAAGCACTTTGATGTCCATTTTCGCTTTCTGAAGCTCTCGACATCTTCCATTTCGCAGACATAGTCAAAGCCAGCCTCCACCAATTGGCAAGATCCTTGAACAGTCTTTGCAATGCCCGCGCACATTTTCTTATATCGCTTTTGCTATTGTTTGTCCAAGTGTTTTTGCACGTTGTAAAGCCTGCGAGTCTTTCTCAGCTGGGTCTTTGGCGACCACACCCCGGAAGAGAAATGTCTTTGTCATTATGGGTTTCATGTTTAGCCACAAAGCAAATTTTTCTAAATGTTCCAGTAACGGTATAGTGCTGTATCCGCCAGATGCTGAAACAGTGAGAAAGCCAATCGGTTTGTTGGTAAGTGGATGAATTGCTTCTGGGTTATCATATTTTATGCAATAATTGACGCAGTACGTCCTTTCCATCAGCGCCTGTAGTTTTGATGGCACTATGAAGTATCTTGGAGACGCAATTAAGATTCCATCGGCGGATCTCATTTCGTCAAAAACTGTTTGCAGGCCATCTTTAATGGCGCATTCGAATGTTTCTCTTGCACAGCCTTCTGGGCATGTCGCTATGCAAGGATTGATTTTCAACTTAGCCAATTCAATAATTTTAGTTTCAGCCGTGGGATTTACCTCTTTTACACCCTTCATCGCTTCTTCGAGCAAACGGTAGGAGCTTCCACCCTTCCTATGGGAAGCACAAATTCCAACAATCTTCATAATCATCAACTCATAACATAATGTTTCTGTCCGTACATTAAAACCTTTAAAAACATAAAAAAGGTTAGTGGGTGAAATCATTCCATGAGGCAGGGTTCGAACCCCGTCTACACTATCCCATGAGAAGCAGAATCCCGAGGATTTAAACAGAGGTTTGAATCTAACTCCCGGCGCCAAACTCTACGAACTACGTTTAAATTCTCGTTTTTGCTTCTCTCAAATAAATGCGATAGTGATTTATTTTATCTTCATGTAGTAACTTTCGGTGGTACACATGACCTATAGGCTAGCCGCTAAATTCTACGATTTGTTTGGCTCCAAAAACGACTTGGAATTCTACAGAGAACTCGCTCTTCAAACTGGAAAAGAGGCTTTGGAGCTGGGTGTGGGAACAGGTAGAGTGGCTATCCCACTTGCCAAAGCTGGGATCACGGTTGTGGGCATCGATAACTCGGTCCACATGCTTAGAGTAGCCAGAGAGAAATTGGCTAAAGAAACTGAGGCTGTTAGGAGACGTGTAATTTTGAAGAGAGGAGACATGAGAAACTTTGAGTTGAAACAGTCATTCCCGTTCATCTACATTCCCGCTTCTACATTTGACCATAACATCACAGTTGAAGAGCAAAAGCGAACATTAAATTGCGTCTACAAACATTTAGAAAAGAACGGTACATTCGCGTTTGACTTGGAACAAGCCACGCCCGACAAGCCTGAAACTTCTTGGTGGATTGACAGAAAAGAGATTGATGGTGGAAGGATGGTCGTAAGAAGCACATTTACAAGAAGGAATATGAAAAAACATACATGCAGTTTGGACTTATTCTTTGACGTCTACAAAAATGGCAAACTATTAGAAAGATATCATGAATATGGAGAAGTTGCAATAATATCCAAAGACGAAGTCACCAAATTGCTAGAAGAAAATGGTTTTAGAGTCGAAAGCATCTATGAAGATTTCAACAAATCGAAACACCGAAACGACAGCCCAAGAGTAGTATTAGTAACGAGAAAAAAGTAGTGCAGTTCGCGTTCATCGTGTGATTCGCAACTCTATCGGTTTTCGGTCCGCAAAAAACCGAGAACTTAAACCGAGTTTTAAACTTAATTCTCGGCGCCAAAGAACTGACGCTTATGATTAGCTATTGCATGAGTATCCAAAAGCTAAAAGTTGAAGTTAGATAAGAATTTCAGACGTGAAAACTATGGGCGTCAACTTGCAGCTTTTAGGAATCCAAGCGATTCCCCGACTTGCGAAGAGGTTCGGAGTCCAAGTGGAGTTCCCTGAAGAACGTACACTTTTTGGCATGGCTCCAACAGGTTTTCAAAAGGTGTTTAAAAATTCTGGGAAAATTCTTAATGCGTTTTTTGAAGAATTTAAGGCGTCATGGTGGGACGTGTATTGTAACTCAGATATTGGAATGGAGAGAGTCGCGTTAGCCAAAGAGATGCAATTGCAGGAAGATGATGTGATCCTTGATGTTGGCTGTGGTAGGGGGTATTTCTCAATTGCAGCCGCAAAATTTTCTATGTTCGTAGTAGGCTTAGACTTAATGAACGAGTTTGGGCGTCAAGGTTGGTGGAGAAACTTTAGAATATCTATGCATGAACTGAATCTGTTTGATAGGGTATTAGGTGTCAAGTCCGATGCCAGATGTGTTCCCTTTAAAGACTCTTCGTTCACATTGGCTGTCGCAGTCCACTCCATAAGGAATTTTCCAGACAAAGATAGTGTAGAAAGAGCAATTAGTGAGATGAAACGTGTGGTCACTGAAAAAGGAAACGTGATAATCGTGGAGAGCCTTCCTATCGCACGAACCAAGGCTCAAGAGGCTCATTTGCAAATGTTTAGATGTAAAGTGAAATACACTTCGGGAGAATTGGATTTCCTTCCAGAGAAGGAACTGGTCGAAATGTTTCATAGAGTGAGATTTAATAAAGTCGAAGTCAAACAGCTCAACTATGATTGGAGCGCCGCCCCACCATTCTTTTGTCTAGATGCTTCCTCTTTGACCGAGAGAGAAAGAGAGGAAGCTCAGAAAGCTTATGATAAAGCCGTTGAGATAATTAGGAAATGGGGAGATGCCTCACCTCCTGCTATACTTGTAAAGGCAACCAAATAGATGCTGCACAAAGATAGGATTTGGAACCCAGAAGGTACACATGCGTTATTGAATGAGAAGCATGCGTGCGCAGAGAAAATATCATGAGCTTCACGTCTGGACTGAAAAGAAGAATGGAGGTGCTATCCGATTATACAAAAGACCTGGTTTCAGAAAGGAGCAACTCCTGCTGGAAATGGAATCCTAAACCTCCGATTTGCTTGTTAACATACATGAATCAAGCGTTTTCTATGTTTCATGTCCTTTTGCTTGCTGCTTTTGCCATCATTTGTCCAAGTGTCCTTGCAAGCTCTAGGGCCCTAGAATCTTCCGAAACTGGAACTCGCCCATGCACCCCTCTGAAAGGCCACTTCTTTACTGTCACGGGTTTCATCTGTAGCCACAAACAGAACTTTTCTAAGTGCTCTTGCAAGGGTACGGCGCTGTACGCATCTGAGTATGAGGTGGTGAGGAGGCCAAACGGCTTATTAGCTAATGGGGAATCCAATGAAGGATTTTCGCTTCTTGTCATGTAGTTAACACAGTAAAGTCTCTCTATTAGCGCCTGCAATTTTGATGGAACTATAAAATAACGAGGAGAAGCAATGAGGATTCCATCTGCTAGTTTCATTTCATCAAAAACAAGTGAAAGATCATCTTTTAGAATGCACTTGAAAGGTTCCTTGCCACAAGTGCCAGCTGGTGCACATACTGCTATGCATGGGTCAATTTTTAATTCTGCCAACTCTATTATCTTATTCTCAGCGGATGGCTCCACATCTTTTACTCCTTTCATACATTCCTCAAGCATTCTGTATGAGTTTTGCTTTTTTCTATGAGAACCAGAGATGCCCAGAATTTTCATAATTATTAGTGATACGATTGCGCCTTAAAAGTTGTCCCACTTTTCTTTATTAACTGTTAAGAGAAGAAATAGTGAGCGAATATGGATATATCTAGACTGAGGTATTTGCGAATCTTAGGGGCACCTGGGTCGTTGGGATTCATTAAAAGTGAGTACAGCCTTCTTGGTTTGCTCTTTTTATTCGGTCTTTTCGGTTATGCAGCGGAAAAGTGAAAGGGCAGATACTACTTATATTATATGCGATAATTGAGTGATGAACTGTGTTCGAGGGTGAAAAGACCATAATCTTTTGGATTGGTTTGATTATTTTGGCTTTAGCTTCGTTAGGTCTTTTTACAATAGTTTGGCTAAATATGTTGTATCATCCAGAGTATTATCGTACTTACTATTTGAAATACCATGTTCCATTTATTGTGGGTGGAGTTGTTTTTATACTAATAGGACTGTACATGATGAAATCTGGCATAAGGGAGAAAGCGTAAGGTCATTATTGATTGGTACACCAAAATGACCAGACTTAGAATGAAATGCCCTAATTGCGGTCATTAGAATAGGGTTAAGGTTAACAAGATGTTCCTTTAACAGTCTACTCCAGAGCCGCAAGTTAAAGCCTAGAGACACACAACGAAATCGGAGAACACTAACTAAAGAAACAAAGGAAAGAGTGCAAACGTCTCATAGAATCAAACAACAACAATAACAACCACTAAAGGAAACTGAGAAATATGACCTCAACTCAAGGTTAAACAATAGAGGTGAGCAGCGCAGTGATTGAGAAAATAGAGAATCTCACACTCCCCGTGTCAGACCTTAAGAAAGCCATAGCCTTTTACGAAAACATCCTCGGTCTCAAGAAGCGAAGCGAATGGTCCAACTACGCAACCTTTAATATAGGTGAAATGATGCTTGGGCTAACTCCAGACCCAAAGGCAGAACTTCAAATTTACATGCGTGTAGCCAACGTTGACGATGAATACAAAACTTTGAAAGAAAAAGGTGTGCAATTTGTTACAGAGCCAAAAGACCAATACTGGGGCGGGCGCACAGCCATGTTCACAGACCCTGACGGAAACAAGTTCATTCTTGTTTCTTTCAAAGAGTGAATTTCAAAAAAAGACATGCATAAAACGTCAACCGCAGGCGCGCAGTAAGCATATCTCCAGCTTTTTTACCGGTAAACGCGTGTGGAAATCCCACCCCCCGCACTACAGCTGAACCCCCTTCAAAGAAATTTTGTAATGGTGCTTACGAAACTTCTTCCCGCGCGTGGTTGAACATTTAACTTTATTCGACGAAGATTCTTCACGGATTTGACGGTAGGTTTCTTTAATGTGGTCTAACTCTTGTTGCAGGTCTTTCCCTGTTTTTCGACTTCGATGTTTAAACATTGTGGCTCCGGGATAATCTTTATGTATGTGGAGCTTAACCCCCCGTTTACCCTGTTTATCGATGAACAAATGAAATCGACGTCGACGCCACTCACTTTTTCCTTCATAAGACGCTACGTGATACCCTAGCTTCCTTAAAGCTTTGTACAAGTCTTGTTTACTGATGCGGTGGACAGTCCGGTTTATAACAAAAAAAATTGGACGCGTGTTTAATATTCAGATTCGGATGTCTCCTTAATTGTTTTAGACTAGATGCGCCCGTGTAAAAAGTAAAAGAGGATAAAAAATTATGAAAAAAGGGAACTCCAAATACCAGGCTATTACAACGCACACCTCCTCCCATAAATGGACGGCAGTTATATTACTGACCGCATTTCTCATTGCAGTTTTGAGAATTCCATACTTTCAACCTCTAACCGCTCACGCATCTCCAGGTCCA
>JAYEKF010000102.1:0-24379 GCA_034660895.1 Thermoproteota archaeon
TGGAACCACACAGATGTGTTCGCATCGCATGGCGCAGGATGAACATCCAATGATTTTGGCGACGTAACGTTCGCTTAACCGTTCCCCGCTGACTTTTTCTGCGTCCTCAAAGGTGGCGTTGCTGAAGTTTCTGGTTGGTAAGGCGCCTAACGTGTTGTGAACTAAAATGTTCTCAGCGGTTCCTAACGTTCGATATTTTCTTGTTTTGGGCCCTTTCATCCTTTCATGCATCATTTTGACAAATTCTTTAAACTCCTCGAGGTTTGCCACGTTTACGTCTTTGGTTCCACGAATGGCGATAGCTTTTAAGTTTTTAGAGCCCATCACCGCACCCGCGCCTGTTCTGCCGCATGCTCTGGTTTTGTCGTTAATAATACATGCAAGTCTAACCAGTTTTTCCCCAGCTGGCCCAATACAGGCCGCACGAATATAATGGTCTTTCAACTCCTCCCGAATGGCATCCTCAGTTTCAGCAGGGGATTCACCCCACAAATGTTTAGCATCCAACAGTTGAACGGCGTCGTCGTCAATCCATATATACGTTGGTTTCTCCGCTTTACCTTTAACAATCACCGCGTCATAACCAGCCCGTTTCAGCTCGGTTCCGAAGAAACCATGAGCTTTCGCTTCCGCAACTCCTCCCGACTCAGGGGACTTACAAACGAAAGCGTGTCCATTTCCGCCGGTGGGCGCCATTGTGCCTGACAGTGGACCTGTTGTAAGAATTAGTGGATTTTCTGGGCTGAATGGATGGACTCCCGACTTAGAATGGTCGAGGAGTAATCGTATTCCCAATCCAATGCCGCCGATGTAATTTCTAGCCAGTTCTTCGTCTAAAGACTCTGTTTCCGTCTTCCCTGAAATGAGGTCGATATGTAGAATTCTTCCAGCGTAACCGTACAATTCAGTTCCTCCAACAGTTTAGCACAGATGTTTGAAGAGAATTAAGACTTAAAGATGGTGAATATTAATTTACCGCTTTCACCTTCTTTACGGCAAAAATGTTATAGTTACATACATAATTATGTGCTCCATCAAGTGGTGGGATGAAAATTGATTAACCGAATTGAAGCGTTAAAGAAGAGCCTCCAAGAAAAGAACTTGGATGGTTATGTGCTTGCCAACGGAATTAACATCCAATATTTCACGGATGCTGTCGGAGCAGCATGCCTACTGGTTCCCACAGAAGGAGAAAATGTTCTCTATGTTTACGCCGTGAACTACGAAGCAGCCAAAGCAGAAGCTAAACACTGCTGGGTTGAACAAATGAAGTCGCACGAAAAAATTGTGGAAAAAGTTGCAAAGCAAATCGAAAACTTGAAGCTGAAAAAGTTGGGATTTGACGTGTTTGACGCTTCCATCTATTTAGAGTTTAAGAAGGCTTTCAAAAAAACGGTGGAACTGAAGGGAGAGAGCAGTTTGGTTTGGGAGCTCCGTAAGGTTAAAGATAAGGAAGAGTTGAAGCGGATGCGGAAGGCTGCTGAACTGACAAGTAAAGGTATGCAAGTTGCAGCGGAAACCGTTCAACCAGGAGTACGTGAGTATGAAGTGGCGGCGGAAGTAGAATACACTATGCGCAGGCAGGGTTCTTGGGGAACCGCATTTGACACAATCGTAGCCTCAGGCGTCCATTCTGCCTATCCACATGGGGGATGCACAGAACAGAAAATTCGGAAAGGCGATTTAGTGGTTGTCGATATAGGCGCCGCCTATCGAAACTATCAATCAGATATGACCCGAACCTTCGTAGCCGGAAAACCATCCGTTAAACAAGAAAAAATCTACCAAATTGTGAAAGAAGCTCAGGAAAAGGCTTTTCAAAGCATTAAAGCGGGAGTGAAAGCGGCTGATGTGCATAGGGTTGCGAGGAGAGTTATCAAAAAAGCAGGGTACGCAGAATATTTTGTTCACAGTCTCGGGCACGGCGTTGGAATGGAGGTTCATGAACCACCTAGATTGAGCCCTGAGAGTAAAAATGTTTTGAACGCGGGAAACATGGTAACTGTGGAGCCAGGAATCTACATCGCAAATTTCGGCGGCGTCCGCATCGAAGACACCGTACTTGTAGAGGAAACAAAAGCGGAAAAACTCACTAAAGGAAACTACACTTTAAAACCCGAATCGTAAGCCAAACTATCATAAAATTATGAGTTCAGAAAAGTTGTCTTTTTCTTTCCTTCCACCAAGATATGAGCCACGGCACAGTTAATATAAATCCGACTGGAATCATCCATTGCGCTGGTGTTAGCACCCTTTTCCTTTCAGCTATGAGGCTGACAGTTCGAATCTCAAAATCGACTTCGACGGCTTGGGCCGTCGGATTCGCCAAAACAAGCGTGACGTTCGTTACTTTTGTTGGGGTGTACCCAAATTCAATTTCATCATCTTGGATTTGCCTTCGTGGTTCTAATTCACAGTTTGGATGAGCCGCTAAGAAATCCTCTAGCATTGACAAATTGTAGGGCAAAACATCGTGATTTTGCTCAAGAACCCACTGAAACAGGTACTCATGACTCACATCTAGTAGATAAATATCTAATGTGCCGTTTGCTTTAGCAGTTATTTCTACTCCTCTTTGAGGGGTAGCGACGCGTGTCCACGGATAGTGGAAAGTTCGAGGTGAAAGTGTTGTGACAGCAGCTGTACTGAAACCAATCCGTGCTGGAGGAATTAATGAAATAAGTAACAATGCGAATCCTACGGCGAGCAAAACTGTACCAAGCCTACCCGAGAAAACGCTCCACCGCTTCACATACTAAGCCTCCTATCGAAGTAGAAGTATCCGAGCAAGAAAAGGAAAATTACGGTCACATATCCTGTTCCTACGTATGCGAGTGCTTCCCAAAAGCTTGGGCTCCAAAGTTCTCCACCAAAGGGCATAAATGCGGGGTGATAG
This sequence comes from Thermoproteota archaeon, assembly GCA_034660895.1. Classification (GTDB taxonomy): domain Archaea; phylum Thermoproteota; class Bathyarchaeia; order Bathyarchaeales; family JAYEKF01; genus JAYEKF01. Next base: position 2,897 of record JAYEKF010000102.1, read on the forward strand.
TATGCATGCAAAGCTACACTGGGGGAGAGCACAGAAAGGATTTGTAGGGGTAATGGAGATTCAAGAGCGAATGCTAGAAACATGGTTAGCCCCGAAAGAATCCCGAACAAAAAGTAGAGAACAATCCCCAAAACCAACGCTAGTCCTCCTCTTTTCAAAACTAAGGTGACCAGAAGCATAATTCCAGCGATTAAAAGAGAATAGCTTAGGCTTGCCGCGTAGGTTAGAAGCACAGTGCTGAAATAGGGCAATATGATGTCAGGAGCTAAAATGTAAAAGGCAGACATTTGAATTCCGAGGAATAAAAGAAGAGCTACACCCAGCGCAGACAGAAGTTTTGCAGTCAAAATCGCGTATCTCTTAACAGGGTAGGAAAGCAATGTCTGAAGAACACCCTTCTCAAGGTCGGTTCCCAAGCCGTAAGCGAGGTTTTTTAGCATGAGGATAAAAAAAATGAAGAGAGGTAACCCTGTCATAGAAGTTACTAAATCGAAAGCTGCTGCTTCTCCTGATGTTGCGCTGGGAAAAGCTCCACCCATGCTTGGAACCACAAATGTGCCTAGGGTGTAGAGGAAAGCAAACGTTTCTAGAATGGGGACCCGGTAATCCTCATGAAGCGCCGAAGCAAACAACTCTAAAAATGGTTTTCCTTTTCCCATATTTAAGATGCCTCACTTTCTGAACTTATCACTAACCTATACAACTCCTCCAAAGAAGCGCTTCCAGTTTCGATGCCCAAGATTTTTGCTCCTAATTTTCTAGCCAACTTAGGTACATCTTCGTAGAGTTTCCCTTCTTTTTCATTTGAGATGCGAACAGAAATCCCCCTGCTATCCGTCTTTAATTCTTTCAAATATGGTAGCGTCTTGATTCTCCCTGCCAACTCTTCAGGTTTGTCGGTGAAAATTCTAATAATTCCTGCAGTATACTTCTCGTAAAGTTCAGACAATTCTCCAGACGCCCTAACTTTACCCTCACCAATTATTGCCACCGAATCACACACCCTGCTAAGTTCGGGAAGAATATGAGAAGACAGTAGGAAGGCCACATTCTGGTCTTGATGAAGCTTCAGAATCAAATCTAACAGGTCGCTTCTTGCTTTTGGATCTAAATTGGCAGTAAGTTCATCAGCTATCACCAATTTTGGTTCATGAAGCAAGGCGTGGGCTATGGCAAATTTTTGAAGCATACCGGCGGACAAAGCTTTGATCTCTCGATCATACGCCTCTTGCAAATTTACTAGCTTTAAAACGTCCACGGCTCTGGATTCGGGTACACCGAAAATCCTACAAACCCTTTCTAAGTAATTTAAAACTCTTTGATGTGCTGGAAAGAAGGCTCTTTCATGAACGACACCTATCAATGGCCTTATGTCAGGGTTGTCCCAAGGGTCTTCGCCGAAAACTTCAACACGACCCCTGTCAGGTTTCAACAAGCCTAGAATCATTTTGATGGTAGTGGTTTTTCCAGCGCCGTTCGGTCCGATTAAGCCCATAATCGACTCTTCCTTCACCGTCAAGTCAAGGCCGTCAACAGCCACCACTTTTCCGTAATTTTTCGCTAAACCTTCAGCCACAATCAAAGCCATAGTCTTCAGTCAACTCTTCCTTTTTTTCAAAATCTAAACTTAATAAGTGTTCCTAAGCTACTTGGTGAAGGTTTGTTAACTAACCCTTTTCAAGCAAGTTAATCGTAGGATACTTTAAATGTGATGTAACGGCTGCCAGAATATTCCAATTTAACTGTGTAAGTAACTCCTCTCCAGTAAGTTCCAGTTAAATACAGTGTTTTCGCTGTTTTAGCTGGAATTTCCACAATTTCAAGTAAATATGGTTGATTATTGACGTAGACGCGGGTGACCGTGATGTCGGTGTTTCCGATGTTTCTCACATGAATGATAATGCAGGTGTCGTTGATTTCGGGCGGTGTGTCTTGAAACAATATTTCCGAAGGAAAAGTGGTTTTCATGCGGGTGATTAAACCCATGATGTATGGGTAGAAGGCGAAACCTGCACCTACCACGCTGATGAAGCTCAGTAGGAGAACGGCGACTGTTAAACGCATTTTATTGTATCCTTCAGTAAAAGATGTGTTACTCCAGAATTTTTATAATATTTATGAATCAAAAATAACAATCTAAACAACAGATTTTGAATCTTTTTTTCAAAGCAGGTTTACAATCTCTTTGAGGCTTCTTATTTTTTACTCGCGCACGCGTTGTCAGTTCTTAAATGTTGAGGTGTTTTTCAGCTTCTTGCTGTGCAAGAGAGATTTCTTGTGGGGAGCGTTTGATTCCGTGGGCTTCAAGTATTCTCTTGTAGACTTCGGAATCTCCGTGGTATACGCTAAGGTTTCTCCCAAATCGAAGAGAACGGCTTTCACGCGAGTGTCTCTCTTACGCGCCCGCATCACGCATCTCAGCAAATATCATCTTGACAGAACAACTATTAGGTTTAAACTTTATCACAAAGTTAAAACTGTGGTGGGCCCGGGGCGATTTGAACGCCCGACCACTCCCCGAATGCAGGAGCAACCCACACTCTACAGGTGTCCCATCCCCCCCTCTAAAGAGAGAGACCATCACACACGATTATGAGCCTGTCGCTCTAACCATGCTGAGCTACGGGCCCTCCTCAACTATCCGATTCTTCTTATCCTGATTTAAGCATTTTCTCCCAGCATTTAACATATTAAAACCTTTAAATACGCTAGCCGCCCAAAAAAATATCAGCGCCGCCGTAGCTCAGTATGGTAGAGCAACTGACCTGCATAGGTTTTCCCTATCAGGGCTGAAGCTGTTAACCAGTTGGTCGATGGTTCAAGTCCATCCGGCGGCGCCACACATATTAATCGTTCAATTATTCAGCTTTAGCCAACAACAAGAGAACGCCGATAGCGATTAATGCGAGTCCTGACACGAAAAAAATTCCAGAGAACTCCCCAAACATTTTTGATAATGCTTCTAGACTTACGTAAGTAAAATAGGTGACAAGCGCGCCGATAAGGATAATTATCAATCCGAAAAACTTTTCCGCGATTGCCAGTCCAGTTGAAGCCTCTTTTATGCTCATGTTGAAACCTTCTGTGTTCAAGATTGCAGTTAAGGTTCGGTAAGTTTTATTTTAATTTTTTTCAGGCTGACGTGTTAGCGGAGTACAAAATTACTTTGTGTTCTGCAGTTTTGCGGGTAAATACTCGTCCACAATGTAGGTTAACCCGTATCGGCTGAAAGCCTCTTGTTCCGCCTTCTTTCTAATTTTCAGGAACGTTTTCACTTCCCTCTGCCACAGCTTACCAGTATATCTTGGGTCTTTCTGTAACTCGTGCAACCGTTTTGTGTCCACATCCGTCAACGGATCGCTGGGAAGGTCGTAATCTACGATGTCGCTCGCCCATACACCACTCCATTCGGCGTCTGGAGTAGCCAGCTCCCGCAGGTGGGCTGCGTTGGCGGAGCCTGAAATGACGACCATCGCGATGTGCATCCCCCAAGGGTCACCATCTGTGTTATGTAGTAATATCGGTCCGAGGCCGCCCAGAAAGGTGGAGTTATTGCCTACTTTAATGTCGTAGACGCGATCAGTGGTGGGTTTTGTTTTTCTGATTTTTGTTATCGGTAGGAGTAGTATTCTGTTTTCTAGAAGATTTTTGACGAATCGCAATTTTTTGTCGTTAGGTTGATCTGTGAGATAGCTGAATATTCTTTTGAGTTTTCTATATGATATTCGTTTATAGCCGTATATCCCATGTTGTAGGAATGTTTCTAATTCGTTTTTGTGTTGTGGCTTAACATACTTTCTTAGGCTGTTTCGGGCTTCCCAAACAATTCTTTTAGGTACGGAAAACCAGATCGGGCTTTTCTCCACCTTTCCTCTTACGAACGGAGCAGCATCAGGGTTGAGATCTTCAACTATTTTAAGCAGTTTTTGGAGCGAGCCTCTGTCTCTTAACACAACTACGTAGGATTCGCTTGCTTTAATGAATTGTCCGGTTTTTTCTATTGTATGCCATTTTCGCCCAGGCTTCTTATGTTCAACGTACGGCGAGGTTTTAAGTTGAGCTAGCAGAAGGATAAGATCAGACGCCAGTTTGCGGCTCACGGTTTTAGCAATAAGGCGAACTTTGCTATGCTCTTTCCTATATCCCATGTGTCCGTCGCCTCGATAGTACCCTAATAGGAACTCAATTTTCAGCGGCGTGGGTACGTTGAAAACTATAAAGGGTACAGCTTTATTTTTGGCGCTTACACCCGCCTTTAAAACTTTCTCAAATAAAACGCATAGTAGCTTTCCGCCAAAGCGAACAAATATTTCATGTTCTCCCTCGTATACGTGGGATGGACAGCTAAACGTTTTTTCTATGCAACGTACCGCATCTTTTACATAGGATTTTTCTTCTGAACCGAAGGAAAGTTGTATCGCGCCTGAGGAGATGCAACCCTCCGCGGCGTAGTATCCCAGAAGCCTCATGAGTTCAGAGGTTGCCCTCAGGGTTATAGGAACTCTTATCTCCGATTTACCCCATCTAACCTTGCCTTTTTGGGGCGCTATCCCCCTTTTCACAAAGTCGTTTAATGGAACCGCCCGTCGCATTATCCTTCTCCAGAGCGTTGGGTCTTCTGAATATTTCACCTTTATCTTTTCACATTCCTCACCGACTACCCAAATTTTGTTTGCCAGTTTGGGAGCCTCGTTCAGGATAAGTTTAACCAAGTTTACTCTCGTGAGCTGGGTTCCGTTTTCCGGGTTGAAGCATACAGCCAGCAGGTCATCCTTATCCAAATCGGAAACGAGCTCTGGGACGAAATCATAGTGATCATAGACCATAACGCTGTGGGATCCGGTAATCTTTACGTTGTACCCTCCTTTGACCGTGATGCTGTAGAGATCTTCAGCTATTTTGTGTCGAATGCCGTATTGCACGCTGTCTTCTTTAATTTTGGCCTCGCTGGAAACGGTCATCGCCTCTCCATCGTTAATGCAACATCGTTCGTATCCAGGTAGCGCAGGAAAGTTTATACTTCCATTTTTTTCTATTTCCGAGTCCACGTATTCGCCTATTCGCACCGTTTTAAGCAGGCCATTTTTCTTAACCATTATTATCTCATCGGCGTCTACGCTGAAGATGTACACTGGAAGTTCCATCTCCTTGTTTAAGCGGTGAATAAAATGTCTGGTGGCTCGGGGTGCTTGACCTGCAGTTAACACGAGGATGGCGTTGAATTTCTCGTGAACTTTTTCCTCAATGAACCGGGTGAACAAACCTCCTTTCTCAATGGCAATTACTTTGTCAGCGGTGGTTTCTACAAAGTTTGAGTAGGTTAACGCTGGTCCAATCATCACTCCATCCGGATGAGAAGTTAGGTTCAGCTGTTTTCCCTCGTAGCCTGGAACCGTGTATTCGATGGTGAGGTCGCCGAAAACAGCGGATCTTTCCTCGGGGAAAACGTTGAAGTCTTCCCTAGCGAAGCCTATTACGGTCTCTAAGTCGGTTAGAATATTGTTTGATTCAGGCTGATCTTTGAAAGCCATCTCGTAAGCTTGCGCCGAATAATACACATCTCGGAGGGTGGATGTTTTACGTTGTTGTTTGAGTTCGTGAGCAAAAAATGCCGCCCAAACCATCTGCGTAAAAGGACGGATATGACGGATGTTGCGGCAGCTTCTGCGCACTGTTCGATTGCCTAAAATATACTGTCTAATTTCGGGGCTGTACAAAATGTTGTCAGTGGATCGGCTGGGCATCCGAATTGACGGAAACTTTCCTTCATCGAGTAGCTTACAAAGTTTTGCTCCAAAGTTTTCCAAGCTTAGCAAAATCTCCTTTTTTTTCTTTACAGCTGAAGTTTCAATTTTTTTCTGTTTCAATTTTTTTTAGACCCCATAACAATTTTTTAACATCTGGTGGTTTCTTTCTTCCAGCTAACTTAGCGGAAAACTCCGCAATTCTAGGTAAGTATTTAGAAAAAACGCTTAACCGTCTTTGTTGTTTTTTCACGTATTGCCGTTTAGATAGAAAACGTCGGAGTTGACGGGCTGCCTCTCGTATTCCGTTCATAATTTCCCTTTCAACTTCCGGCTGGTCTGCAATGAATTCTTTTCCAACGGTTTTATAGGGAATTTTTGTACTGCATACGTGAACGAGAATTGCGATAGGCGTGTCTGATGTAACTTTATAAGTCCGCCAATTAATCGACCTAATCACTTTTACAGAAACATCGCTAGCTTCATCATATAATAAGGGAATTCGGTTTGCAAACCGGTACAGAACGATGTCATTTGTCTTCGGGATGCCCCCGCCGTATGCGATGGCTGCCTCTACAATAAATGGGTGCCCTGAGTAAGTGGATGGTTTACGTTGGCAAACCGCCGTGAACTCTGGTTTTAGCTCCTTCAAAATTCCAGTTTTCAGTAACTCTTCGCCTAAAGGCGACAAACAGCTAGCGTCTGGAGCGATAAAAGCTTTGAAACTTTTCATCATCCGCACTAAATTCACAATGTCTTGATGACTCAGCTTCTTCGGGTTTTTTCTTGGACTTATCTCCGCGAACTTCAAGAATCTTTGAGCTGTAATGTCTCCTACGCGATGGAAATGCTCCTTTAAGAAGTCGAACATGTTTCGACATTTAGTGATTTGGATAATGCGTTGAATCATCTCCACATCCACCCCGTACGGATGAGGACGCGTTTCCGTTGGCGGAGGAGGCATCTTCTTCGTAACACGGATAAACCGGTATAAGCGTCCGCTAGGGTCTACAAAAGTGATGTTAGCGTAAGGATTCATCAAAGCTGTTTGCTTCAAATATTCCAATATTTTTGGCATAGCCCTTTGGTAGTCACCTTCCAAGCAGAATTCAACCACAGTTCCGCTCCACCTTTCCTTGTTGAACATAACTTTGCGGTCTAAGATGAGGGGGCGATTTCGTTGAATGTCAATCATCAATTTATACTTGTATATTTTAGATCTGCCTGTACTGGAAACCACGCAGGCGGGTTTATGAGTGGTGATTTGCCCGTATAAGACAGCCATGGTTCCGCCTAAGCCGAAGGTTCCACGTGCTTGTTTAAGTTTGTATTTTGAACCAAACAAGACTTGCCCAAAAGCGGAGGGTATATGGCGGGGAGGAATTCCCGATCCGTTGTCTTCCACCCTTAACTTATAAACGTCCGCTGCAGAACTGGTTTTCCGTTCAAGTGATAATCGAATGTAGATGTCTGGAGGTGTCCTTGCATGTTCTGAAGCATCCAGAGAGTTTTCCACCAACTCTCTGATTGACGAGAAAATAGCTCGGGTGGGGTTGGTGAAACCAGCGATTTCCCTGTTGCGATAGAAGAAGTCGGCAGGGCTAATCCTTTCGAACGTCTGCGCAGTCAATCCAATCCGCTCTCCTTATTAATTAGCGATAAACGCTCAAAACTTTTCTGTTACAGCTTACGTGCTTCATCCGGGGTTTCCCACAGTTCCATTTTTCTTTTTTTGATTTCCCCTCGTTTTCTATACAAAAACCGGTAAACCGTGCGGTGTTGGCTCCCCCGTAAAAGCATCAAAACAGCATTTACTGCAACCTCTACTTGTTGTACACCTCCCAGAATGGAAATGGTGTGCCCGTACACCGAAACATTCGCCTCAGTTAACTGCTCGATAAGTCTTCGAGTTTTCCCGTTTTTTCCGATAACTCGTCCCTTACAGCGCCTTATATTCGATTCCGATTTACCTAAAATCTCTCTTAAATCAATAATTTTCAAAACGGTGCCTTCCTCAAGCAGAGACAAAGCCCGCCTTGGGGAGAACCCTCTTCCGATGGCAACAACTACCTCTTTAGCCCTGAAAAGTTGGGAAGGGTCTTCAGCGTCCTCTCTTAATATAACATTGACAGTGCCCATTTCACTGTCGATTTGAAGTTTCACAGGCAAGTTTTTTTCAATTTGTTCCTTTACGCTACCTTCAGGGCCTATCAGCACTCCGATACGTTCTTTAGGAACTTTCACAAAGGTGTTAGCTCCCGCCACCGGTAACCCTCCGATACATCTCATCTGCCGAAAGCACGTTTACGCTTAACTTCTTAAAGTATTTACGTAAGTTTTCTAGGTCTCTTTGCAGAAGCTGTTTCGCCATGGGATGCCCTAGCAACACGGCTTGGGAAATATCAAACAACACAGGCTCCTCACGCCATACCATAATGTTGTACTCACTTAGATCACCGTGCACCAACTCAGCCTCTCGATACAGTTTTTCTATGTAATTTAGCAACCTTTGATACAGTTTTTCCGGATTTTTAATGGAAGCCTCTTTTAAGATGGGTGCAGTGTAACCTTCCTCCCCGATGAACTCCATGATGAGCACGTTGTTTTTAATCGCTATGGGCTTGGGAACTCGCACTCCAACTTTACAGGCACGTTGTAGATTTTTGAATTCCTTCTGAGCCCAAGCGTAAACAATCGACCTTGTATCTCCTTTAATGTGAGTAAACCTTGGGTCTCCTTTAAGGTAGGGAAGCTTACCCCTCTTAAATTCAGCTGAAATCGTGAGGTAAATTTTGATGGCAAGTTCATTTCCTTCTCGGTCTTTCCCCCAGTAGATTCTGGCTTCCTTTCCAGCGCTGACTACACCAAAAATTTCGTCAATAACTCCTTTGTTTAAGAAGTCGTAAACCGTCATAAGTGTGGAGCGGTCGAAAACCTCTTCCAAAACTTCATATTCCTCGCTCCGTTTCTCCCTCATCAACCGCTCTATTTCATATCTTCTTTCCCTACGCAGAAGCTTTTTCTCAGCCTGTTTTCGTCCAGTCACCTGAGCCCTCACCTACATAGTGAGGTACCCTTTTTTCCGCAGCCACCCCACTTCAGCTCGAGTGTAACGCCAGAAAATGTCACCTCTTTTTTCGGATTGGAAATCCCAAGGAGAAACCAAAACAATGTCTCCCTCCCGTATCCACACTCTCCTTTTCATTTTCCCTCTGATTCGACAAAGCCGTTCATTTCCGTCTTGACATTTCACTTTAACTCGGTCATACCCCAACATTTTTACGGCTACGCCTAACACATCGTTCTTGACTGGAAGTACCATGTCTTCAAATTCTTCTTCTTTGCTAGACGCTTTCTTTTTTCTCAATAAGGCACCTCAAACGAGTCCTTCTGTTACACAACCGTGTGAACTGCTTTATATGCTCATCTATCCACTTAAAATCAATGAAGATTTAAAGTTTAACGATTTGAGCGTGGGGAACCCCCGAAATGTTTAAAACAGCCTCTGGATGCACCAACCCGCTTTCTATGGCTCTTTGAACGATGTTTTTTCCAACTATGTTCACAATAGTGGATTGCTTCATCAAGCCAATGGCTTCGTCTATGTTCACTCGGCAGCCCTTGTAAAATTGCTCTCGCACCTCAAACACAATTTTTCCTTCACGCAAGGTTTTTCCTAGCAATTTAACGTCGCAGGCAGCCAGAATTACATGTTTTCCCCGTTTCTGTAGGTTTACATAGACTTCCAATGTTCAGCAACTTCTGCAAGTTTATAAGGCACTAATTGAAGATTTTGCGCCACAAGCTTCACATACTAAAAAATAAAAACGTTTTTCTTTCACAATTTTCGTATCCGGACGGCCGCAAACCGGACATATAACAAAGTTTTCCACGTACCGCTTAATCAATTGTTGAATTGTGCGAGTGGCAAATTTACCTTTAAACCGAGCTCTTGTCCCGTCAAAATCCGTTGCAGTCGCCAGCTCTCCAGCAAGAAACTTCAACAAATGCTGTGGGTCTCGGTTGAGCGTATCCGCAATTTTCTTGAAGTTTTGGACAATAGTGCGCATGCCGATAATTGAGGAATTAACTTGAGGAACTTCGAACCGTTCTTGCTCCTGAGCTTCAGGGGAAACTTGGGAGTACGCCCGCTTCAACAGCTCCTTGTAATCGGTTCTCATACAGTGATTTCTCCAAGTTATTCTCAAGAACTTCAAATCGTCTGCCCTTTAAAAAGTTTGAGGAACAATCGTTTACTTGAATTTACATCTGCTCAAGTGTTTATTACTGAAATGAAACAAGTTTTTATAGAGTTAACGCTTGAAATAGCGAATGAGAAACTATGGGGCACATTTACCTTTACACCGGAACCGGCGGAGGGAAAACTACTAATGCACTGGGCTTAGCTATGCGGTCAGTGGGTCACAATCACAAGGTGGTGATTATCCAATTTATGAAATGGTGGAAAAATATCGGCGAGTATAAGATACGGAAACGTTTGGCTCCGTATTATGAGATTTATCAGTTCGGCCGAGAAGGCTGGCATGGCTTAAGCAACCTCGGCGAAGAAGACAAAAAACTAGCCAAAAAGGGATTAGAGTTCGCCAAAAAAATTGTGAAAGAGAAGAAGCCTCATTTATTGGTGTTGGATGAAGTCAACTTGGCAGTTCACTGCAAACTTTTAAGCGTTGAAGAAGTATTGGAGTTTTTAAACATGGCCCCAGAGAAGACCGATGTGGTTTTAACTGGGCGATATGCACCTGATCGGTTGATGGATCGGGCGGATTTTGTTAATGAAATAAGGGATATTAAGCATCCGGAAAAGATTCCAACTACTAAGGGCATCCAATATTAAATAAAGAAAAGAGAAAATTGGGTGGTGACATTTTTTTACACTTCTAACTGTAAAGCTTAAAGAAGAGAACTGGAGACTATGTTAATTCTCCGCGGTGAAAAACTTGGGTAAAGACTTTGTTCACCCGTATATTCCTAATTCTGTTCCAGAAATCAAAAAAGCCATGATGAAAGAGATTGGCATCCAAAACATTGATGAACTATACGCGGATGTTCCCAAAAAATTTCTGCTGAAAAGACGGCTGAATCTTCCAAGCCCTACTTCAGAGCAACAAGTTCTCCAACATGTTGAAAAACTTCTCTCCAAGAACAAAACCAGCCGAGATATGCCCATGTTTTTAGGCGCAGGCTGTTGGTCTCACTATGTGCCTGCAGTGGTTGGAGAAATTATTGAACGCACCGAACTACTTACCTCTTACACTCCCTATCAGCCGGAAATTTCTCAGGGCATGTTACAGGCACTTTTTGAGTATCAAAGCATGATCTGCGAGCTTACTGGCATGGAAGTGGCAAACTGCTCACTTTATGACTGGGCATCAGCATTAGGAGAAGCCGCAAGGATGGCAGCCCGCTTAACACATCGAAACGAGGTTTTAGTTCCAAAACTGATTCATCCAGAAAGAAACGAAACTCTGCGAACATATGGTAAGCCAGCGGGATTACACGTTAAACATATTGGTTATCATCTGGAAACAGGACAGCTTGACGTTGAAGATTTGAAGACGAAAATTTCGGAGAAGACCGTAGCGGTATACGTGGAAAATCCTTCCTATCTCGGTTTTATCGAAACGCAGGTGGAAGAAATCGCTCAAATAGCTCACGACAGCAACTGTCTTTTCATCGTCGGGGTTGACCCTGTTTCGCTTGGTGTGTTAAAGCCTCCGGGTGAATACGGTGCGGATATCGTAGTAGGTGAAGGACAGCCGCTTGGAAACTTCATGAACTATGGGGGTCCGCTGCTTGGGATATTTGCATGCAGAGAAGATATGAAGTTAATTCGGCAGGCGCCCGGTCGCATTATCGGTATGACAACCACGATGGATGGGAGCAGACAGGGATTTTGCATGGCTTTACAAACCAGAGAGCAACATATCAGAAGGGAGAAGGCTACCTCTAACATATGCACGAACGAAGCGTTATGCGCAGTTGCCTCCGCCGTTTACTTAGCTTTGCTTGGCCCTAAAGGCTTGAAGGAACTAGGAGAAACCATTGTTCGTAAGGCGCATTATGCCATACAACTTTTGTCCAGAATAGAAGAGGTTAAAGCACCATTGTTTAGTTCTTCGCACTTTAAAGAGTTCACAGTTAACTTTGATGAAACTGGGAAAACCGTGAAAGAAGTGCATGAAGAGCTGCTTAACCATCAAATTCACGGTGGAAAAAACGTTAGTCAGGAGTTTCCGGAGCTAGGTGAAACCGCTCTATACTGTGTCACGGAGATGCATTCAAAGGAAGACGTTGATTGCCTCACTAATGTTTTGGCAGAAATCCTAACTGCAAGGTGATGAAGCAATGTTTAAGCAGGCTAGATGGAATGAACCAGTAATCTTCAAGTTAGGGCGTTCAGGGCGAAGAGGCTGCATAGTGCTGGAAGCGGAAGATGAAATCAACCGGGCGATCGGTGACGTGAAAACGTGTTTACCGGAGAAAATGAGGCGGGAAAAGCCGCCTAAGCTGCCGGAGCTTTCTGAAGTGGAGGTGGTGCGCCACTACGTTCGCTTGTCCCAAATGAACTATAGCGTTGACTTAGGGTTGTATCCGCTGGGAAGCTGTACTATGAAGTACAATCCAAAAATCGACGAAAAACTCGCTCAACTACCCTCTTTAGCTTTGCTTCATCCATACCAAGACGAGAAAACCGTTCAGGGTGTTCTGCAAATTCTGTACACGTTGTCAAAGTGGTTGGCAGAGATTACAGGAACAAGTGAGATTTGTTTACATCCCGCTGCCGGAGCGCAAGGCGAATTTTTAGGCACGTTAATAATGAGGGCCTACCATGAGCAAAATGGCGAACTTGACAAACGAACGGAGCTAATCGTGCCGGATTCAGCGCATGGAACCAACCCAGCAAGTGGGTCCATGGCTGGCTTCAAAGTTGTGATAGTTCCTTCAGATAAAACAGGCTGTGTAAATTTAGAAGCGTTAAAGGCAGCGGTTTCAGAGCGCACAGCAGGTTTGATGTTAACTAACCCTAACACGCTAGGCATTTTTGAAAAGAATATTGAGCAAATCGCCAACATTGTGCATGAGGCTGGAGGACTATTGTACTACGACGGAGCGAACCTTAACGCCATCCTCGGAAAGGTGAGGCCGGGGGACATGGGGTTCGACATTGTACACATCAATATTCACAAAACGTTTGGAACCCCGCATGGAGGAGGGGGGCCAGGAGCTGGCCCCATCGGTGTTTCTAAAGAGTTGAAGACGTTTCTGCCGGTTCCGCGAGTTGCGTTTGATGGTGAAAAGTATTTTTTAGATTTTGATAAGCCTAGAACTGTCGGCAAAATTCGAGGTTTTTATGGGAATGTAGCGGTTTTGCTGAAAGCGTACGCTTACATTCTAAGTTTGGGTGCAGAAGGGTTGAAGGAGGCTGCGGAAGTTTCGGTTTTAAACGCCAACTACCTAATGAAAAAGTTGTCTGAAATTAAGGGTTGCACGCTTCCATACTACCAAAAACAGCCGAGAAAACATGAATGTGTTTTCAGTACGAAAAATATAGCTAAACAAAGTGGGGTTCGTGCGTTTGATGTTTCTAAACGCCTCTTAGACTACGGGGTGCACGCGCCAACGATGTATTTCCCTTTGATTGTGGATGAGGCTATGATGATTGAGCCCACCGAATCCTACGAGAAGGAAGAGCTTGACCGGTTCATCGAAATCATGAAGAAAATATCCGAAGAAGCTTATACAAATCCTGACGCAGTTTTGGGGGCGCCGCAAAACACAGCGATCTCCCGTTTGGATGAGGCTAAAGCATCCCATCCGAGAACTATGGCGCTGAGCTGGCGGATGTACTTGAAGAACGCTGAACGTTCAGGCAACCAAACATTGCTTTAGATTTTATCTATAGAAGATTTCTCCACAAAATTCAAATTTGGATAACCGCTTAAAATAGCTCGGGAGTGCTTGTAGGGCAGTTTCAAACTGCTGAAGGGAGAAAGGAGAAGCTAATTTTTCACCTACGCACTCCCGCGTTTATATCATACTAATTTAAAACTAACTCTTTAGGTTGTCGATTAAAGAAATATCTCCTAACTCATGTGGCCTACGACCTTATTAGGAACCTGCCTCCCCAAACGCCTAAAGTTCAAAAAGACAAAAATTTCCGAAAAACATAACAGAGTTGGAGAATAAGGTTCGGAAAATCACCATCACTTTTAAATTGACTGTCAACATCAAAAATAAAGGCTTAAGACGGAATACGTAAAAAACGTTAGCATATTTCACGACCATCGTATGGAAAAAACCGTCAATCGCATGGTTAACCAGCAACCTTAGTTCTAATTGGATTAATCATGAGTATCCAACAAAAATTCTATGTTGCGATGCTCGTGTGAAAATCTTGTGAACGCGGAGTCGAAGTAATTGCGGAGTAAGGATGCAAGCGACTAGTTAAGGGTGTAGTTTAAAGCGTTAGTCTTTATAGGATTATAGAGCTTCAAGTGGTTTGGAGGAGTTTAAGAATGAAGGCGCAAGACCGAAAGGAAGAAGTAAGTTGGTGGAGGAAGATCTGGAACCCAATTAGTAGTGGGCTTGATCGAATAAACCTTTTTTTGAGCAAGAGGTATGTTTGGATAGGTTTATTGTTAGGTTTTTTGTGGATGTTTCCTGCTCCCTTTGTGCTTTATACGTTTCTTGATTGGTTTAAGAGTCAGCAAAATGCATGGATAATTTTCTTTCCTTTACGTTTGTCAACGTTCATCTTCGAACTGTTTGTCAGTTTGAAGGCTGCAGGTCCGGGTGGAGTATTTGCCGTGTGGATGGTTGCTACGGTTATTGGAATGTTATTGGGTTTGGCGGCTGGATATGTGGTTCGTAAGTTATGGCTGAGGAGTAAAAGAGACAACATTTAGCTTGTTATTTTTCATCACCACATACTTTTGCTACTTTCTCACGTGCGCATCCATTTCTGCGCGAAGTCGAAGGCCTTCTGTAGGTCAGCCAGTAAACTACCACGGATGCTTTGCGTGTTGCCACTAAATTGCTATTGTTTCCGACGAAACTCTCTCTGTAATCCCTGAATTTTCAAGCTAGTATCTTTTACTGTGCGTAAAATGACCAACCCCCTTTATCGTTTCAACATACCTCGCCTAATAGCCTCCAAATATGTTTTAACCTGCAAGTATGGAATTTAATTCTAGAATCGTGTTCTATGTCACCCTTTCCACTCCAAAACCAGCTCTACAAGAGTGCTGACCAACCCTGTTATGCCGCTGAAAATCGGGTTTCAACACTTTAAAACATTAAATGCGCAACTAGATAGTTTCATGTGACATTAGATTTCAAAATTAATAGTTATTTCTAATTTCTGTGACAGGCGACTTGACATATGTCGGTTTTTGATATATTTCCCGTAAAGACATAACGGTATATTAAGATATACGACACTTTATAGACTTAGAGAAAAGGAAACAAAAATGCGCGTTTACAAAATCAACCATAAAAATTACGTAATTTACAATGGGCAAGTATGGAGACTAATTGACTATCTCCGCTTCCAAATGCGTTAAGAACGCATCTACTACCCTAACCCGTAAAAATCTTCCCAACAAATTCTCCCTGCTATGCACCACCACAGGCTTATATGATAAATTTCGCCCCATAAAGCTTTCCGGAGTCTTTCCTTTCTCATCAATTAACACTTGGCCCTCCCAACCAATCCATCGTCGATTCTTCTCCAACGCAATTTGCCTAGCTAATCGACTTATTTTTCCACTTCGCTCCTTAATCACTTTGCTTGGAATCTGATTGTTCATCTTTTTCGCCGCGGTATGTGGACGAGTGAAGAACTTCGAAATGTTCACTACATCCGGCTGAACTTCCTCTATAAGCCTCATCGAATTCTCAAAGGCCTTGTCTGTTTCCCCTGGAAAACCCACAATTATATCTGTCCAAACCGTTATCTCGGGGCAGCTCTTCCGAAATTCTCTGACAATTCTCCGAAAATCCTCCGCTTTATATCTGCGATTCATCCGCTTCAACACTTCGTCATCCCCACTTTGTACCGGCAAATGTAAAAACCAGAATAGCTCCCCCTTCCTAGGTTCACTTACACTAGGGTCTTTTTTCGTCTGCGCTTCTACACCTCTCTGTGTGAACACTTCCACTAAGTTATCCAATAAAAGCAAAACAAACCTTGGGTTCATCATACCAACTCGCACCCAAAAATTACCGTTCAAATTGCATACGGCTTCTAATAACTCAACAAGGTTGCTTCTCCCATCTAAACCATAACAACCCATGTCCTGCGAAGTTAACCAAACTTCATGAACCCCGGCGGCTACATCGCGGCTTATTTGATTCAAAATCTCGTTTACGCTGTAGCTCCGCAAGTGACCGCGGGCGAACCGGACGCAACAGTATGCGCAGGAGCCTAAACAGCCGTAACTGACTGGGATGATCCCCACCACTGGATTTACTTTGACTTTTGGTAAAGTTAAATCCGGCTTCACTTTTGTAGCTCCCTTTAATTCTAGCACTTTCTCTCCTTTCATCACTCTTTGCACAATGTTCACAATTTTGCGGCCGCAAGCTGGTCCTGCTACACCATCAAACTCTACCTCCCGATTTAGACGCTTAAAATTAATTAAGGGTAAACAGCCAGCCACAATCAGTCGTTTTTCACGTGGAACCTTTTTTAAAAAATATATAACTCGGTTCTCAGTTGGTCCCTTCACCGCGCAAGTATTCACCACTACAACTTCTGCTCTTTCCATTTTCTTCACTAACTCAAAACCAGCTTCCGCTAAGCATCCCCCTAAAACTTCTCCGTCTGCTAAGTTCGCTGAGCAGCCAAAACTTCGGATGAAAACTTTCATATCATCTTAACCAAAACCGTTTAACCGCACACAAAAACATAAGTGTTGTTAAAATCTAAAATTAACACAAAATGTTCTAATAATGTGCTTGATATGTTTGAGACATATTTAAATCATATTTTATGCGTATTATATAGAGCTATAATCGAAAAAGACCTTCTCTCTTTTGCACAGGGGAAGTGAAATATGAGATTAATCACATTGTATCTGCCCGAGCCCTACTTGGAAGCCCTTCAATGGCTTATAAATGAACAATACTACCCAAACCGAGCGGAGGCTATACGTTTCGCCATCCGCGACCTCATCAGCAAGGAAGTGTGGGAGAGGAAAAAAAGTGACAACTGAAATAGTTCAAATCCACAAACCACCGCAATCCTCGCAAAACAACGCAGCGCGTGAGAAACCTAGTTCAGTTGACCTCTCTCTAGTTCAAGCTGGAACAGTATACGAAAAACTTTATAATTTGGAACCTCATGCGAAGCCTGAAAAACCGCTTAAAATTGACTTAAACCTCTACCAACTTGAACGTTGATCTACAATTTTCTTTTCAACGTTAACGCTTCTCTCCGCACTCTCATCCGCCATGGTATCGGTTTTCCATATGGGACTGTGGCTCCCTTTCTAATGGCTTCGACGATTTCATCCAGCTTGGAGTTGGCGTCAACAATCGTGTAAGCGGTTCCAATTTCAAAAGGGCAATGGGCGTCGCTTCCAGCTGTTTGTGGAAGACTAAAGCGCTCGGCAATTTTCCGATTCAAGTAGACCGAGAAAAAGAAGGGAACTGCGGATGAATTAATTACTTCAATAGCATCGAAGCCTGAACCTATTTTTCTTCTTAACCCGCCTTTGGCGAGAGTAGTTGGGTGGGCTGCCACGGCGACTCCCCCCGCCTCATGTATTCTTTCAATTGTTTCATGAACATCCAGCGCTGGGGGAATTGGTGTAGTTATGTTAATAGCGAGCACGTGGCCTTGTCTAGTGCTTATCTCCATCCCGGGAATGATTAAAAAGTTGTTTTTTTGCTGAAGTTTAAGCGCTCCTTTCAAGGTGTCGTGGTCAGTGATAGCTACACCGTTAAGCCCACGTTTCTTTGAGTAAGCTATTACTTCCTCAAGTGTAGTGACCGCATCGTATGAGTAGCAGGTGTGAACATGAAGGTCGATTTTAAGGGGCAATGGTTTTTCACTCTGCTTTTTAGGGGGAACCCGCGGAATTATGTCTCACTTTTTCTAAAGCGGCTTGCAATTCGTCTTCTGCGGCTTTTATCTTATAAAACAACGGTTTCGCCTTTCTTATTTTGTGGTTTGGCGGTAAAGGCTTAGTTGCTTCTTCCCACGTTTGATCATGAACGCTTCCTAGCAGATTAAGAAGCCCCCAAATTTTTTGGGCTGTAAATGGTATGAAAGGTTCAAGAGTTATCGCCAGCGCCTTTATAATCTGCATAGCGGTGTATAGAGTGTCAGCAGTTTTTTGTCGATCAGTTTTGACGGTGTTCCATGGTTCTTTTTCGTTAAGATACCTGTTTCCTATGCGACCTAGATTAACGACGTTCCGTAAAGCTTCTTGCAATTTAGATCTCTCTAAGTTTTGCGCAATCTCCTCCACTTTTTCTTCTACTATTTGCAAGGTGTTTTCGTCGTAACTTTCTAGTTCGCTTGGTTTGGGCACGGTGTCGTTGAAGTGTTGGTTGATGAATTTGAGTGTTCGATGGATAAAGTTGCCCAATGTGTCGTTGAGGTCGGAGTTTACTTTTTCAATGAAAATTTTCCAAGTGAAAGTGGTATCTTTGGTTTCGGGTCGAATTGCAAGGAGTACGTATCTCCAGTAATCTGCGGGAAACAGTTCTAATGCTTCGTCGATCCATATGCCAACTCTTTGGCTTGTAGAAAGTTTTTTTCCTCCTAAAAATAGGAACTCGGTGGAATCGACGTTCCACGGTAAATTGTAGCCGTCATGTGTAGCAAGGAGTAAAGCGGGAAGAATAAGCGTATGAAAAGGAATATTGTCTTTCCCTATGAAATACAAGGTTTTCGCGTTTTTGTCAAACCAGTAGCTTTTCCATTTTTCTTCCTTCTCCTTTTTCTTAAAGTACTCAATGGTGGCGGAAACGTACCCTAATACTGCTTCAACCCAAACATAGATGGTTTTATCTTCGGCGCCTGGAAAAGGAGCTGGGATTCCCCACTTGTTGTTTCGGGTGATAGGTCTGGGGTTTAACCCTTCTTTGAGGAGGTTTAAACTGAAGTTTCGAGCGTTAGCGGGCAGCCGCTTATTATTTTTAATGTACTTCTTAAGCTCTTCAGCGAATTTTGACATGTCGAAATACCAGTGTTTAGTCTTTTTAATGGTTGGTGTAGAACCGCATATTGTGCAGTAAGGTTGAATAAGTGTAGTTGGCTCAAGAAGACGGTTGCACGCTGGACACTGGTCTCCACGTGCTTGTTCGTGGCCGCAATAGGGGCATGTTCCCTCTACGAAGCGGTCGGGTAGAAATCGTTGACATTTTTGGCAGTAAGGTAGCTCGGTTTCCTCAGCGAAAACATATCCATTCTTGTAGATTTTGAGTAAGAGATTTTGGACAAATTCTTTGTGGATAGGATTCTCAGTTCGTGTGTAGTTGTCGAAGGATGTACCCCATTTTTTAAGTAGTTCCACAACTTTCTCATGGTTTTTGTCAGTAAGCTGTTTCGGCGGCACTCCCAGCCGTACTGCTTCAACCTCAATGGGTGTTCCATGCTCATCAGAGCCGCTTACAAAGAGAACATCGTTTCCTCTCAGCCGATAATATCTGGCGGCGACGTCTGCGGATAAAATGGAACTCACCATCTTGCCTAAATGAGGCATATGGTAAATGTAAGGCCACGCGCAGGTGACCAAAACTTTTGCGAGTGCAACACACCTCCAAACCTATCTTCAAATAAATATTATGATGTTTAAAAACTCTCTTACTTAAATGCAACAAAAAAAGAAAAATAGGGGGTTAAAGTGAACCGGGTTTTGGTTCTTCTTTTTTCCACGCTGGAGGAGCTTTACGTCTCGAAAGGAATATTGCAGCGGCTAATATGACGGTGCAGACGATGGTTAAAACAACTTGAACCGTTATCAAACTCAATAGCTTATCCACATCTTTCAACGCAAAATACCACGGGACTCCAGCAACGTTGACATATGGTGCCTCATCTGGGCCATATATTCCCTTGTAGTGTTCTGGAGTTTTTTCATCAGTTTTTTCATCAGTATAGACATCTATTTTAACCTTTGTTGTGACGCCTCGACCGTCGCTTGGCACCGTGAATGTTGTCTCAACGTAGTATGCTTCATCTTGCTTGCGTGAGGTGTCCACCTCAATGGTTTTGTTTCCTTCCCAGTGATCTTTGATAAAGCGGTGCCAACTCTCATATTCAATGGTTATGTTGTAAATTGTTATAGCGTGTTCTATCTGATTAAGAACGGTGATATACAAGGTGCCTGTTTCGCCTTGCTCATACCATGTTTTGTCTACCCACGCGGAGACCAACACTGTTTCATCTGAGCTATTAGCAAATGAGACAGGTAGAACCATTAAAAGCGTCATCATCATCAAGAGTACAGCAATCACTATTCCTCTTTTCAAGTTATCACCTTATCCGTAGAGTTCGAACCTAACCCTATTTAAAATTTGTCAAAAAAGGTTGGATGGTTAAAACCAAGTAGACCATTTTTGAAACAGTTTTTACGTTTGGTAAGAAAAGTTAATAAGGTTAGTAAGTTGTTGGTGTGTTCTAAAAGGGTTGAAGGAGTTTTGAATAAAAAGCAAGAGGCTTCTAAGACTGAGAGAATAAGAAAAACGTGGGAGGAACAGCAACGCAAGGTTAAGACTAGGATGGGTAAAATCAGGCATAAAATTGCTGTGATAAGCGGAAAGGGGGGGGTTGGCAAGAGCACTGTGACAGTGAATTTGGCGATGGCTTTTGCTATACAAGGCTACACCAGCGAGATAGGTGTTCTTGACGCGGATATAACTGGTCCTTGTGTGCCAAAAATCATAGGTTTACACGGTCAGAGGCTTCAAGCTGGACCAGCAGGTATCTTCCCAGCGGCGGGTCCTCTTGGGATTAAGGTTGTTTCTATGGATTTCTTGCTTCCATCCGATGAGACGCCAGTTATTTGGCGTGGGCCGTTAAAAATGAAGGCGATACAACAATTTCTCTCAGATATTGCTTGGGGGGAACTCGAATTTCTTTTTATAGACCTACCACCGGGAACTGGTGATGAGCCGCTGAGCATCATGCAACTATTGCCTGAGATGGATGGTGTTGTAATTGTTACCATACCGTCGGAGGTTTCGCAGATTGTGGTGAAGAAAGCTGTGACCTTCTCTAGGAAACTCAATATTCCTGTTATCGGCATAGTTGAAAACATGAGTGGATTTGTGTGCCCAAAATGTGGGGTGGAAGTAAATATTTTTAGCACTGGGGGAGGACAGAAAATAGCTAAAGATTTGGGAATTCCCTTCCTTGGAAGCATTCCAATAGACCCTAACATCTGCTATGATTCAGACAGCGGAAAACCCTTCATAGTTGAACATAGAAATTCTTCCGCAACAAAGGCGTTTATGAAAATTGTTAAAAGGATTGAAAGTTTCATCAAGAAAGAGAAAACACAAGAAGTGAAAACTATGGAGGCGACTGAATGAAAATATGTGTATCCGCGGTTGCAGGCGATTTGGATGCGCAGGTTGATCCGAGGTTTGGTAGGTGTCCGTACTTTGTTGTTGTGGATTCTGAAACTATGCGGTTTGAGGTGGTTCCGAACGTGGCTTCAAGAGCTATGGGTGGGGCTGGAATTCAAGCAGCGCAGATAATAGC
>JAYEKF010000103.1:0-5415 GCA_034660895.1 Thermoproteota archaeon
AAAACAGATTGTACTTGTTTGCTATGATAGCTACCAAACTCATAGTAAACCGGTGGCCGATACTGGTAGCGCTTAGCATTTTGGTTCTTGAAGTCAGCTTGATGCTTTATCGAAGAGGGAAGTAAACCCGTCTCACATCCTTTCCTATCGAATACGAAACAGAAGTTTGGATAACAACAATGCTACGCAGAACAGTAGACTCTAACTTTGAATAGAAAAGGTGTATCATCGTGGATAGAAAGCACGTTGGTGCTACGTTAATAGTAATCTCACTTTTAATTTTCGGGTTTTCTCTAGTTCAATTTCCACCTGAAGAAAACACAGAATTGAATAACCTCCAACCAGACAATTCCTCACCAGAATCAGGGTTACGAGCGGCGTTGATAGATTCTCTTTATGTTTCCAATCCAAACAATCAATTCACATCAAATTTGACGGTGACCCTTAACAAAGCTGGATTTAAAGTTGACGTTTACCAGGGAAGAAAGGTTACTGTGGACTTCCTGAAGGCGTTACCAGACCATTATGACCTGCTGGTTCTTCGGATGCACAGCGCCGTGCACAGCAAGACATTAGGGCTATATCTTTTCACCGCTGAACCATACGACCAAGAGAAACATGTTGAGGAACAGTATTTTCATTTGGTCAAGAAGGCAGTTGCATTCAATGATACCCAACCAGTTTTCGCCGTGAACTCATGGTTCATAAAAAAATGTATGAACAGAATGTTTAATGGTACCTTGGTGATCGTGATGGGATGCGACGGAACTTGTGATACAAGCGTAGCGGAGGAATTTTTCCGACAGGGCGCCGGGGGTTACATAGGTTGGAACGGCTTGGTGGTTCCCATGTACTCGGACCAAGCCATCCTCCGACTCATCATAAACATTTACTTTGAAAACTTCACGTTGCAACAAGCAGTAGAAAAAACAAACGAGCAGTTAAACCCAGACCCCAGCTACAACAGCACTTTAGAATTGTTATCACCCTAGGTTTTTCAGTTTCTTAAGCCTCTTTTAACATAAAATTTTCAGGCCCTTTTTTTATCACCCTACACTATTCTTTTGACTTGAAGAAAACGCGTTTTAGCTCTCCCCCATGCTTGTATTATCTTTTGAGCAGTTTTGGCTGGAGCATGAAAATGTCTTTTGGGTATTCTACGTAAATGTACAACCTTTAGGTTCTGTCCAATCCAGCAAGTTTTGTTGCTTGACACTCCAGCTCTCTTAGCAATTTTTCCGTTAAGTTCTGTTTGAATAGTCTCCAGTTCTTACATTCGTTGATTGTAGGTGCAACTAACGCGCATACAGAATTCCTACGGGCTTGGATTTCCAAAATTCCTAAAAAATATTTTTTGCTTCTTTCTTAACAGGCAAAAATTAAGAAAATGAAATCCACAAGACACGTTAGAAAGATTGAAGCATCCGATGAGGCTAACTACAGTTCATCTGAGTTTGTCTAAGAGAAACAGAAACCTCGCATAAACCTCGCTGGAGATGTAGAAGCTTTTCCTCAGCATGTTGTTCACCATACTTACTACTTCCGCCTTCGATTTGAAAATGTTGCGTTTATATGCTTCTAGTATTATGTATAAGGTGCCGTGAACCTTCAGTTCAAAGTATTCTGCGGCGGTTCTTGCTTCAGCGTCATCGATTACGACGGTTCCCCCATGCCCTTCAAGTGCTAGCGCTATTACTGCAACCTCCCCCTCATCTATCTCACCGAACAGCTTTGCGATTTGCTTCTTCTTGTTTTCGGAAGCCTGTTCCACTTCTATCCAACCTTCTTGGATAGCGTCTCTCAACTGTACAGCCTCAGGACTATCACCGAATTTCATTATCTCCTCTTCTACCTCTACAGGAACAAGAACCTTTTTGAACACCAGTCTCAGAAGACCCGTTTTTCTCTTCTTTCCAACATAAATAAGCGGGGTGGCGTTAAGGACAACTTTCAATCAGCTTCACCGAAGACACTCTTGAAGTCACTCTCTAAATCCTCTCTTCCATAATGTATCGGAATCTTCTCCGACGCAGCAATCTCAACCATCCTTGAAAGAGGAACCCCCGCTATACGTGATGCTTTCCACACAGTTACTTTTCCCTCTCTATAAAGCGCTAAAGCTTTTGTTAACCTCCACTTCTTCACTCCCTCCCTCGTCAACTCCCTAAGCGCCCTCGTTTTAGGTATACCTTTCTCTTTAGCATACTCCAAAATCTCCTTGTACAGCTCATCGTCAAACCTCGCAGACATTGTCTTCACAGGCAAACCGTCCACCACTTATATAACTTGTACACAACCATATAAGCATGCCGCCAACCTCAAAAAAAGCGGAAAGCCCGTTTGCATTAGCTAGGGACAATTCACCCTGACAACTTCAAGGCATATACTTTTCCGTGCTTCCCCGTCGGCTTGACGCTTAACCTTCGCTTCCGATTTCCTTCTCGTACTTTTCACGCTCCTTCCCTGTCCTCTCTAACCTTCCATTCTTAACTGCTTTTAAGGCATCCTCGTAACTTGGTTACATGTCGGCAAATCTTATAAGTCTCGTATTACATTACGTATTACGATGCTTAACATGAGCGTTATCACCATCAGAGTTACAAGGGAAATCAAGAAAAAGCTGGAAAAATACAACATTAACGTCAGTCAAACAGTAAGAAAACTGCTCAATAAATATCTTGTAGAGTTAGAAATGAAGAATCTAGCAGAAAAACTTGAATCTCTGAAAGAACGCTTAAGCGAAAAAATAGATCCAAAATTGGTAGCCAAGCTTGTGAGGGAGGACAGGGAAAAACAGTGAAGTACCTTCTTGACGCATCAGCACTGTTACCACTAGTTACTAGACGTGGCAAACAGCTAATAATCGAAGCCTCCCGCGAAAACTTAGTTACAACAGACTTCGCGATATATGAAGCTTGCAACACCCTCTGGAAACTTGCAACATTATTGAAAACCATATCTTCACAAGACGCTGTAGACGTCGCCACCACCCTCAAAGACTTAGCCATTAAAAACATGATTCAACCAGTAAACTTCGCTAAGCTAGATTTCAGCCACACACTCAAGAAAGCCTACAAAGAACACCTGACATTTTATGACACTTCATACATCGCAACCGCCGAGACCGCAGAAGCCATACTAGTGACAGAAGACAAAAAACTACGGAAAACAGCAAGCAAATTCGTTAAAACAATAACCTACACCAACCTTGAAAACAAACTAGCTCAAAAATAACCATTGGAAATCACAGGGCTCTCTATGTATCAAGGGGCATAAACCAGAGCAATTACTTGTAGAACCCCTCTCGCGAGAACCTCCAGAAGCAATCCTATAAAAATTTGCAGCTTTTTTACCGTTCGTTGCTTCAGCTCCAGTTTTCAAGAACGCTTGGATGTTTACACACGTGCGGTTCAACTAAATCTTCGGTAGCCTAGTTACTTTCTCTATCTTCTCAAAGTCCTCATCAAAAGAATAAATCTCATCTACGCCGCCCAACCTCATCACCTCCACCGCTAAGGCGTCGTTAGGATCCAACTTCAAATCGCCTCCCAACGCAGCCGCCGCAAAATACGTATCTCTGTCAACGCCAAGTACCTTAACGTTTTCAAACATAAACAAGCCAAGAATCACCTTGATCAAATGCTCTAACGGCATACCATGCTTCAGAATGTTAACAGCCTCTGACATATGTACCACCGTCGTTAAAACTTCAACCTCCCCATCACTTATCCCCTTAATAACCCGTTTAGCCTCATTCTTCATACGCCTCTCTTTTTCGGTAAGCCGCCTTCTCGGCTTATAATAAGCATAAACAAACACATTAGCATCCAAGAACTTCATGCGCCGCCCTCATAAAACCTCTTCTCAAACTCCCTCCAACTCCCAACAGCTTCCACGCCTAAATCAACCGAATCAAAAAACTCGGTGAGATCAACCTTACGTTTCGGAAGAATCTTCAAATATTCCTTACGTCTAATAACATAAACCTCCCGACCTCCCGAAATCTCAGATTCCCGCCAATCAGCTGGCAGAATAAGGCGACCCTGAGAATCCACCTTCCTAATCTCTACTCCTATTCTCAATTTTTTCACCTAAAAAACAAGCTGCCCTCCACAAATATAAATCTTGCTCCACCTTTCCAGCCTTCTGTCGCTCTTCAAACGCACTCTGAATACAAGAAAACTGTGACAGCAAAATACTAAAACCTAAAATGTCTAAGCTTATTGTTGAAAACGGAAAGGATTTAAAGGTTCTCTAAAGTATATTGAATATGGTGAGCTTATGGGCAACACTGGAGACGTTGATGAAGACTTCTTGTGGTACACGGAGCATCCGGAGGCTTTCGAGGATTACAAGGGGTGGCATGTCGCTATTTGGAACAAAAAAGTGGTCGGCTACGGAAACTCCGCAAAAAAAGCCTATGAGATGGCGAGGAAGAAATATCCCAAATCCAAAGTGACCCTAACTTTCATACCCAAAGAGGAAGAGCTTATCCTTTGAAGAAATTTTTCTTTCCCTATAAACGTGTACAATCAGACATCTTCGGAAAAGTTTTGATTCCTGCCGCTAAGATTTTCTTACGCGGACAAGAGGAGATAGGCATCGACGTTGTTGTAGACAGCGGTGCGGTGATCTCCATTTTCCCTCGAAGCCTATCCGACCTCCTAAATTTGGTCTTTGACGATGGTAAAACAGCTAGTGTTAAAAGTGCGACGGGTGAGGAAATCCACATTCGGATTCATAGGGTAGGAATGAGGATTGGAGATTTCAGCTTTCACCCCCGAGTTGCTTTCTCGACAACAGAAAACATCCCCTATGTACTGGGTCGATTGGATGTTTTTGGCAAGGTTGAAATCAGGTTTGAACAGAACGGAACAAGTTTTTTGATAGAATAGAAACACCGATAAGAATTCTGGGAGCACCCGACGGAGAAAATAAGACTTGCTGTTGCGGAAAGCAGAAAATTCTCCTGAAAGACATTACATAACCTTTTTGTCCAACTGCTTGGTAACATTTGTTCTGACTTTTTATCGCCTCAATTCTAAAGAAACTGTTTACGCGCGCTAGACTGTTTAGAAACTGGTGTAAAATCGTTTTTATTCTCCTTTTAGGATTTGGGGGCGGTTTTGAGCTTTTTCATACGCAAGTTAGCTGGCGCATTTCAGCTAGTTTTGAAGCGACAGCACCTCAGGAGAATGGGAACAAGCTGGTTGTCACCCTGGGGATTCTGAAAAAAGGATGTATAAGATGTGATGGCGCGGTTTGAAAGACAGAAAACGGCGGGCAAAAGATCCACCAACCCTCCCAGAAAACTTCATCTACGTCCCTCAATCCCTAAAAACACGGTTACAAAACAAGGCTGGAACAAGCCTAAAAACGCAAAAATACATTTTTAACCATCTTTAGCCATTTTCT
>JAYEKF010000104.1:0-23906 GCA_034660895.1 Thermoproteota archaeon
AAATAAACGAAAAGAGGATGTGTTTGTGCTGAAAGTCTCATTGTTTCACGGAGCACCCCTCTTTAAAAGTGGTTCCCAAAATTTTCAACAAAAATTAAAAGCAACCAAGGTAAAGTAGAGTGTCACGGGATGGTAGAAGATGCCCCTCAAAAAAGGTGATTTCATTCTCATGGATTTCACAGGAAAAGTGAAAGAGACCGGTGAAGTTTTCGACACAACAATCGAAGAAGTTGCGAAGGAAAAACGGCTTTACAAAGAGGGAGAAATTTATGAGCCGCAACTTGTGGTCATCGGTGAGGGATGGGTGTTAAAAGCTCTAGATGAAAACTTAGCCGATTTAGAAGTAGGTAAAAAAAAATCTGTTGAGATACCGCCGGAAAAGGCTTTTGGACCACACAACCCAGAGAAAATTAAGTTAGTTCCCCTTCGACGTCTAACAAGCCGCGGAATCACCCCAACAATAGGAGCACGAATCGAATACGAAGGAAAAACAGCGACGGTGAGAACAACAGGTGCGGGCAGAGTCCGGCTGGATTTCAACCCGCCGCTGGCGGGTAAAACTCTGATTTACGAAGTAACAGTTAAAGAAAAACTGGAAACAAAACAGAAGAAAATCACTGCACTTATTCACAGAAGGATTCCAGCAGTTGACGCAACGAAGTTTACCTTAAAAACTACGAAAACCATGGTTAAAATAGGTGTTCCCGAAGAAGCTTTCTATCTTGAGGGAGTCCAACTCGCTAAACGTGGCATCGCCACTGATGTACAAAGATTCTTCCCTGAAATCAACCGCGTAAAATTTATTGAGACTTTCAAACGGCGGGCAGCTGGCGGAAAACAGGGCTGAATTACTTTTAATCGATTACTTCAGTAGCCTTTGCAAGTTCCTTAGCGGAGTCATAAGTTAATCTTCTCTTATTAAGTATGGTATACCGTTCAGGCCGAATTGAACGAGCTTGCACCAAACCTTTCACAATATATTCTGGTTCTATCCCTAGTTCTTCAGCGGTTGTAGGAGCACCTACCTTTTGCAGTGTTTTTTTAATTCGCTTCCAATCCACACTATGAAGATACGCCATCATTATTGTTCCAACGCCGCATTGTTCACCGTGCATAGCTGGTTTAGGCGCAATCATGTCCAGCGCGTGACTAAACAAGTGTTCAGAACCACTGCCCGGTCGACTGCTCCCTGCGATACTCATGGCTACGCCGCAACTAATTAACGCCTCTAACAGAACTCGAACTCCCTCCCCATTTCCTGGTTTAATTAACGCCGCGTTTTTCCTAACCAGTTTTGCACTCATTAAAGCCAAACTCGCAGCGTATTCTCCGTAATACTCATTTTTTTCACGGCGAGCTAAATTCCAATCACGGACGGCGGTGAACTTAGCCAAAACATCTCCACATCCGCTTGCTGTAAAACGATGCTCAGCCTCTGTAATGATGCAGGTATCTGCAATGATTGCCATAGGCGCCTGCGCCACAGAAGAATATGGTTTCTGTAACCCCTTAATGGAAGCAAGGGAACTTGCAATTCCATCATGAGAAGCCGTGGTTGGCACACTTACGAAAGGAACCTTTTGACGGGCGGAACCAAGTTTTGTAACATCAATTTTGGTGCCCCCGCCAACTCCTAAAGTCACCTGCGGCTTTAGTTCCTTGATTTTCCGTTCTACTTCTTCAACGTTCTTAATCATGGAAGAAGACACAACGAGATAATTCGCGTTGACGCCTGCATCGTTAAGCAATTCAAACACCCTTCGACCAGCAGCTTCCCATGTCGTAGGACCAGCAACTACTAAAGCGGACTCGGAAAACCCAAGCTTTTTACAAACTTCACCCACAAATTCAAGCACGCCCTCTCCAACAATAACTTCCCTTGGAAGTTGCATACGGTGAAGCTTCTTAGACAATGGTGATCACTACTTGAAGACAACTCACCTAGCTTTTAAGTTTGAAACGTTTTTAAATCCCACGGTTACCCTACCGCTAGGTTAGTCTACACCGTTGTGTTTCCCGTTTCGTTAAGCAGTTCCTTTTTCATCATTGTTTTAGGGTTTGTCTTAAGGCTTGGGTTAGCTTAGCATTTGAGCGCGTTTTCTTTTTTAGAACCAAATTTTTACGTAAGGCGTGACCGCGGGTGTACGTATTAGGCGAGGCGTTTTCCTGATGGTAAGTTTATTTCTTATATTTAGGCGGCTGGATGAGGAGAAACACGTAGGAAGGTTATCGAGCTTTTCGGAACGAGGGTTTTCCGTAAGCGTTAGGAGTTGCAATATTTGCGGTGGAAGTTTGATGATGCGAAGTTTTTTATTTTTAGACCGCTCTAAATTTATTAGGGAGTTAGAGATTATGAAGAAAGCGCTTACAGGGAGAGCCGAAGATTACCTGAGAGCTTTGTACGAGATCATACAGCGAAAGGGATACGCCCAAATAAAGGACATCGCAAAGGAGTTGGGTATTCAACCCCCTTCCGCTGTTGAGATGATGAAAAAGCTGGATCGGATAGGATTTGTCACCTACGAAAAATATGGTGCCGTCACCCTTACCTATCAGGGGGAAGAAATTGCAAGGGCGGTCAGAAAAAGACATGAAACATTCAAAAAGTTCCTTGAGATTATTCTGGTTCCAAAAGAAATTGCATTGAAAGACGCCCACATACTTGAGCACCGACTTGACCCAAAGACGATACTGCAGTTCACAAGATTCGTAGAGTTCGTTACCAGTGCCCCAGAACATCCAAAGTTCGTGAGGAGGTGGCTAGAACAGTTCAAGAAATTCTGCGAGAAGGAGAACCAGCAACACGTGAGAGCATAAACGCTAGGGTAGAAACTAATTTCCTAAACTTCTTCGATTGTTCATGATATACCTAATTTCTTTAGGGCAATCTCTAAACATACCTAACAACACACTAAGCGTTAGGCAACCCTAAAATTTACTGCAGAGTGAAAGTGTTTCGCATGGAAAAGAGATTAAGCGACTTGGAACCGGGGGAGAAGGGGGTCGTCACAAGGGTTGTTGGAGCTGGAGCCACCCGAAGAAGAATGCTCGATATGGGGTTGGTGAAGAACACAAAAATCACCGTAGTAAGAAGAGCTCCGCTTGGAGACCCAGTCGAATTTCTGTTGAAGGAGTATAATTTGAGCTTAAGAAGAGAAGAAGCCGAAAAGGTGTATGTTCTAGTTGAGGAAGTGGAGAGATAATGAGGATTCCACTGGCGATGCTCCCCGAAAATGAGGAAGCAAAGATTGTTGAGATTAGAGGAGGTAGAGGCTTGGTTAGGAGGCTGTCCGAAATGGGGTTTACATACGGTACAAAAGTAAAGGTTTTGCATTCAGGCTCTCCGGGGCCAGTTTTAGTCGGCATAAGAGGGTCAAGGATAGCAGTTGGAAGAGGCGTAACTACGAAGATAATGGTAAACACAGAGGTTGATCTATGACAATAAAGGTTGCTGTAATAGGAAATCCAAACGTTGGCAAAACTTTGATTTTCAACAACCTGACGGGTGGAAGGGCACACGTTGGTAACTGGCCGGGAAAGACCGTTGAGAAGAAGGAAGGAAAATGTGTGCATAAAGGAGAAAAAATGGAGATAATCGACCTTCCAGGAACTTACAGCCTGACAGCCCGCTCCATAGACGAACTGATTGCGAGAGATTACATAGTTAAGGAGAAGCCCGACGTCGTGATTGACATCGTTGACGCTTCAAACCTCGAAAGGAACCTTTACTTGACACTGCAGCTATTGGAACTCGAAGCGAACGTAGTTGTCGCACTAAACAAATATGACATAGCAAAGAGTTTAGAGTACGAAATAGATATTGATGCACTCTCTAAACTGCTTGGAGTACGAGCGATTCCAACCGTTGCGACAACCAAGCAAGGAATGGAGAAGCTGAAGGAAGCCGTGGTCGAAGCTGCCAGAGAAAAGGAAACCAGAAGGATAATAAAGATTAGCTACGGAAAGACGGCAGATGAATTGATTTCCAGAGTAGAGAAAGCCATACTCAAAGATGAAGAGCTATCCAGCAAATATCCCACTAGATGGCTGGCAATCAAGGCGCTGGAGGGAGACGAGGAGGTCCTCAAAGAGGTGGAGGAAAGCCTGTGGAAGGACGGGATACTAAAGGTGATTCGATGAGCAAAAAAGCTAAGGAAATACTTGGGGAAGAACCTGAAGTCGTATTTGCCGAAAAGCGATATGATTTCATAAGCGAAATCATGCCCAAAGTTTTGAAGGGAGAAAGACCTCTAACCCGCTCGGATTTGCTGGACAAGGCATTCCTAAACAAATATTTGGGCATACCCATCTTCTTGGCACTCTGGTGGGCCCTGTTCCGGTTTACTTTCGACGTGTCGGGACCACTTTCTGATCTACTAGATATGTCTTTCTCTTCGCTTGGGGAGATAGCGAGCGGGGTCATTACTAATGAGCAACTGGCTTCCTTCATAGCTGATGGGATCATAGGCGGATTAGGAGGCGTACTCGTCTTCCTACCACCAATATTCTTCCTATTCATTGGGCTCTCACTGCTCGAAGACAGCGGCTACCTCGCGAGAGCAGCCTTCGTGGTGGACAGAGTGATGTACAAGCTTGGGCTACACGGCAAATCCTTCATTCCAATGCTGATAGGATTCGGATGCAACATCCCGGGGATTATGGCGACAAGGACTATGGATAAGGAGGAAGACAGGATACTAACGATACTTGTGAATCCGCTGATGTCGTGTACCGCCAGACTGCCAGTCTACATGTTGATTGGCGGGGCGGTCCTTGGCGCTTATGCAGCCGCTGGCATCTACTCCATGTATATACTTGGAATAGTTTTGGCGGTGCTCATGGCGCTATTGTTTAGAAGAGTAATTCCCTACTTCAAGGGCAAGCCCTCCCCATTCATACTAGAACTTCCGATGTATTCCACACCCACGTTAAGGGCTACTCTAACCCACATGTGGGAGAGGGGCTCCTTATTCCTGAAGAAGGCGGGTACGATCATCTTCCTTGGTATAATAGTGGTGTGGGTGCTCTCCGCCTATCCATGGGAGGCCGTCCATGTCGGAGAGGAAATCTATATCGAAGGGTCGTACTTAGGCGTGTTTGGGCACGCCATCGAACCTATCTTCCGTCCGCTCGGCTTTAACTGGATGGGTGCGGTGGGTCTATTCTTCGGCTTCATAGCTAAGGAGATCGTCGTAGGATCTTTTGGGGTTATCTTTGGCCTCGGAGAAGAAGCTGAGATAGAGGAGATTCAAGCAGCATTAAATGATCAAGAGATTTTCACTCCGGTGACTGGACTTGCCTTCATGGCGTTCACACTGATTTACATACCATGCGTCGGATGCATCGGCACTATTTATAGGGAAACCAATTCTTGGAAGTGGACAATTTTCTCAGTTGTGTACGGAATAATACTTGCGTACATCGTATCCTTGGCAATCGTTGGAATAGGAGGCTTACTTGGATATGCATGAGGTGATGCTATGAAGCTAAGCGAAGGGGCTGGAAAGTCCATGGTGACCTACACCGTTATCCTAGGAATCCTCTACATCATAATCGGATCAATCGAGTTCGCGACGGGGTTCTGGGATCTACTCGCACCCGGAGCCGCCGAAAGCATTCTGGGCATGCCAATCGACCTGTACGGGGGATTTGCGACGCTCATGATCGGCGCCGTCTACTTCGGCGCAATACCCCTATGGAGGGGGAAGTATGAGTCGCTGGGCTTCGTTCTGGTGGGAGTGCTGCTCTCAGTTGTCTTCGGAGTGCTGTACCTACTGATTGTCGGCGCAGACGGTTTCGGAACATATCTAGCCCACCTGGACGGTGAGACCTGGACTTGGGAGTGGCTGACTTCCGGCACCGCTGGACTAGGCCTCCTCAGACCAGAGATATGGCTTTTCTTCCTGTCCGCACCACTCGGACTCTCAGCTTGGAGAGCGACAAAGGCCAAATGAAAGTTGACGAACACTTGCACTCAGCCTCTCCGCCCCTCTCATCTAAAAGCTGAGGTGCAGGTGTGACTTTCTCGGTTCTTAGGGAAGTATTAAGGTGGATTTGCGAGAAAGAATACATGAAAGTTGACGAAATCAGCAGAGAGCTAAGCATTTCAAGCGGCTTAGTCGAGTACGCTATCCAAAAATTGAAGTATAAGGAATACCTCATTCCCGTCGCACCTTTAAATAAAGAAGCTTCTTGCAGCTTCTGCCCGCTTAAGTCGACTTGCAACATAAAAACGGCTGGAGTGGTCAAATCCTACATGCTCACAGAGAAGGGAAAGAGATCGATGCGAAAAGTGGATGGGATAAACTCATGATGGGGAGATATCTCTCAAAGGTTTTAAAGGAGACACTGTTGTTTTTACTAGAAAACAAGGAGAGGAAAGCATGAGTGATGTTTTGTTAGCGTTATTACTATCTTTTTTGGCGGGGATGTCGACGACAATAGGGGCCGCGGTAGCATTCTTCATAAAAAAACCTACGCATAGAATTTTGGGATTCACTCTCGGATTTTCCGCGGGTGTGATGATTAATGTGTCATTCATTGAACTTCTAACAAATTCAATGAATGGAATAGGATTTCTCCATGCAAATTTTGCGTTCTTTATAGGAATGACAATAATTTTTGCAATTGACGTTTTGATCCCCCACGAGTATATAGCTGAAAAGGTTGAAAGCGAAGATCCGAAACTTATGAGGACTGGGGTTTTGACGGCGTTGGGAATCGCAATACACAATTTTCCTGAGGGATTTGCTACGTTCGCGGGCTCCTTGTATTCGATAGAAGTTGGGGTCCTATTAGCGGTAGCTATAGCCATTCACAACATACCAGAAGGCATATCCGTGTCCATACCCATTTTTTATGCTACAAGAAATAAAAGAAAAGCTTTTCTGTACTCTTTTGCCTCAGGAATATTTGAGCCGATCGGTGCAGTAATAGGAGCAGCTTTCCTCTTACCCTTCATGACAAATGACTTAATTAGTTGGGTTCTAGCCTTCATTGCTGGAATCATGATTTTCATAAGCTTTGATGAATTGTTGCCAGCCGCTCACAAATATGGTAAAGAACACATGGTAGCTACGGGAGTTATTTCTGGAATGGCTGTAATGACACTCAGCTTAATCATGCTCAGGTGAACCCGATGCTGAAGATGGAGAATTTGTCGGTAAAGGTGCACGGAAAGGATATCTTACAGAAAATCAGCTTAGAAATCAAAAATGCAGAGGTACATGCCTTACTAGGCCCGAACGCTTCGGGAAAATCCACCTTGGCTTACGCAGTAATGGGATTTCCAGAGTATAACATTACAGAAGGAACGGTATGTTTCAAAGGCAGGGACATAACGGATTTACCAATGGAAGAAAGAGTGAAACTGGGAATAGCTCTGGCCTTTCAGCATCCACCCGCCATTAAGGGGGTGACATTGTCCAAACTCTTAGAGAAAATCTCCAAACAAACACTAAACATAAAAAAGTTTTCAATAACTCCCAATCTCTTGGAGAGAGAAATAAACGTTGGATTTTCCGGCGGCGAAAGAAAACTCTCAGAGATAATACAAATAATCAGTTTAAATCCCAGCTTCGCCATCTTCGACGAATTGGATGCGGGGTTAGACATAGTAAACCTTAAGAGATTGACGTCCGTAATACAGGACAAGCTACTTAGCAACGACGTCTCAATCCTTATGATTACACACAGGGGCAACATACTTCATTTCCTCGAGCCAGACGTCGTGCACATCATGCTGGATGGAGAGATCGTGTGCTCTTCAGAGGATTGGAGGAAGGTGTGGAGAACAATAACGAGGTATGGATATGAAAAGTGCAAAGAGTGCAAATTTCGTTCAGGTTGACCATGAGATTCGGCGCATACTCGCTGAAGAAGGCGTCACCGTCATGCCTAGCCCTGAAGCCTATGAAAAGTTCGAATGGATCAGAGAACATTTTGAGCAGAAACCGGAGGAAGGATACTTCATCTGGGTAAAGAAGCAGATAGATTACCCCTTGTTCACCTGCATCACAATCTCTTCGCCGAAGATTTCTCAGAACCCAAGAAATTTGGTGGTGATAGAGAAAAACATAGAAATAGAGATGCATGGTGTCTGCAACGCGGTCCAAAAGAATTTGTGCGGAAGCCATATAGGACATTCAAAAATCGTTTTAAAGGAAAACTCTTGGTTAAAAATGAGACACTTTCACAAATGGGGAGAACGAGACACTGTTAGCTTCAGTTTGAGCTTCTTTCTAGGAAAAGGGGCAAAGCTATCTCACATTTATAGGTGTTTGGAGACGCCAGAAACATTAAAAACAGAGAACAATACTTTCCTAGAGTCCCATTCTTCAGCAAATTTGGAAGTAGCAGTTCTAGCCAAAGGAGGCGACGTTGACATGCACGATTCCACTTTTCTAAACGGAAAAAACTCCAGTGGAACAATGAGGGTAAGGATGGTCGCCGAGGAAAATTCTAAAATCTCCGCTCACAGTAGAATGATCGCAAACAGTGCGGGAACAGGGCATTTAGACTGCATGGGTCTACTACTAGCAGAGAATTCAAGCATAAACGCAATACCAGAGCTCATAAATAAAAACAATAACGCCTCGCTTACCCACGAGGCGTCGGTGGGCAAAATCTCGCAGGAAAATCTGAATTATCTGAGGAGTAGAGGACTTACGGAAGACGAAGCGATCAACCTGATTGTAGCTGGTTTTCTGGGCGAAAAAACGCCCTTCACCTACAAGGGGCGTGTTGTACCCTCAAAGCTCCACATGTAACACGTGGTTGATTTAGGATGTTATGCTTAGAACCAAAAAGTAGAAAATTTGGTGTAAATTAACCACTATACTTATTAAGCCCACAGTTATGAATACATTTTACTGTCTTCCTTTGAGAAGAAAATATTATAGCGCTGTCAATTTTCGGAGAAATTAAAATGCGTGAAAAACCAAATCATCTAGTTTTAAGAGGGACCACAACCGTAGGTATCGTTTGCACAGATGGGGTGATCCTTTCCTCTGACACTCGAGTAACCATGGGCTCCTTCGTGGCTCACAAGAAAGGAAAGAAGATATACCAAATCGATGATCACCTAGCTATGACTATATCAGGTAATGTTGCGGATGCACAAAGAGTTGTTGACATACTCAAGATGAACGCGCAGCTTTATAAACTTGACAATGGACGACGAATGCCAGTGAAAGTTGCAGCCCGACTCATTGCAAATCTCTTGTTCTCAGCCCGCTTAGCACCCTTAATCGCGCAAGTTCTTGTCGGAGGAGTGGATGACGTTGGACCGCATGTATTTTTGTTAGACCCTTTTGGAAGCCTAACAGAAGAGAAATGTGTCGCCACCGGTTCCGGCTCCCCGATAGCTTATGGTGTTTTAGAGGATAAATACAAAGAAGACATCACGGTTGGAGACCTTCTATCTATGGTTGTGCGCGCGGTGAATTCCGCTATGAAAAGGGACACTGCAAGTGGAGATAGCTTTGACGTAGCTATCATAGACAAAAAGGGCTACCGTGAACTGACAAGTGGGGAGAAAAAAGGCGTTTTGCAAGGCGCTTAGGAGCAAAAAAGCGCTGTGTCATCAGAGAAAACCGATATACCAAGTTACATACTGGAGAATATTCCGAAAGAAGCAAGAGTCACCAGAATTGAATTTGAGGGACCAGCTCTAGCACTCTATACAGAAAAGCCAGAAATCCTAATTGAACAAAGCTACATCGTAGCCGACATCGTCAGCCTCATCAGAAAAAGAATTGTGGTGCGGTCTGACCCCTCCGTAAGGCTGCCAGAAAAGGACGCTGAAAGAATCATAAAAGAAATAGTTCCAAAACAAGCGGAGATCACGAATGTAAATTTTGACCCGAGCCTCGGCGAAATCATCGTAGAAGCGAAAAAACCGGGCATGGTTATCGGAAAAAACGGAACAATTCTGCACGAAATTGTAAAGGAAACAAGATGGAGACCACGCATTTTAAGGAGCCCCCCAATACCTTCAAAAATTGTAACGCATATGCGTCATTATCTTCATACGGAAACCAAAGAGCGGGAAAGAATACTTCGCACAGTGGGCGAGAGAATCTTTAGACAATTCACTTTCGAAGCTGGAGACGTTCGGATCACGGCGCTAGGTGGATTTCAACAGGTCGGTAGATCAGCCCTACTCGTACAAACAAGGGAAAGCCGAGTGCTACTAGACTGTGGGATTAACCCGGGGGCTTCAAAGCCTTTAGAAGCTTTTCCTCGCCTTGATGTCCCTCAGTTCGATGTGAGTTCGTTGGACGCTGTGATTATAACCCATTCGCACCTCGACCATTGCGGTTTCGTACCTTTTCTATTCAAATACGGGTACGATGGCCCAGTATACTGTTCATCTCCTACTTCTAATCTTATGACTCTGCTTCAATTGGATTATTTAGATGTCTTAAACAAGCAGGGGATGAGGCTACCCTACGACCAGAAGGATGTACGAAAATGTGTGTTACATACGCTTCCATTACAATATCGCGCAGTCACTGATATAGCGCCGGACGTTCGTTTAACCTTACACAATGCAGGGCACATTTTAGGTTCAGCTATAATTCACTTACACATTGGAGAAGGATTTCACAACATTGTTTATACTGGCGATTTTAAGTACGCACAAACCATGCTTCTGGAACCAGCCGCCGATAAATTTCCAAGGGTGGAGACTATCATAACGGAAAGCACCTATGGAGGGGCAACAGACGTAATGCCCTCCCGACCAGAGGCGGAACAAAAGCTTACCTCGGTTATAAACGAAACGTTAGGCCGCGGAGGTAAGGTGTTGATTCCGGTTCCAGCCGTAGGCAGGGCTCAGGAGATCATGCTTGTCATCAACGGGCATATGCGACGAGGGCTGATGAAAGAAGCACCCGTTTTCATCGAAGGCATGATATCGGAAGCGACGGCCATTCACACGGCTTATCCGGAGTATTTAGCTAAAGGTGTACGAAACAACATTTTGCATAGAGGAATCAACCCGTTTCAGTCAGACTATTTCACCATTGTGGAACATCCAAGTGCAAGAGAAGAAATTTTGGAGGGGGAACCAAGTATTGTTATGGCAACCTCCGGCATGTTAGAAGGTGGGCCGGCGATTGAATATTTCAAACGTTTAGCGCCGGATAAAAACAACACGATAATCTTTGTAAGCTATCAAATTGAAGGAACGTTAGGGAGTAGAGTGCAGAAAGCTCTGCCAGAAATCTCCTTAATTAACAGCGAAGGAAAAATTGAAATCACAAAAGTGAAGATGAACGTCGAATCTATTGAGGGATTCTCAGGTCACTCAGATAGAAATCAGATCATCAGCTATCTCCGCAGAGTCGCACCTAAACCGGAAAGAATCATCGTTGTTCACGGTGAAAAGACAAAATCCCTAGGCATCGCAAACTTTCTTAGGAAAAGATATAAAGTTAAAGCCTTAGTGCCTGAAATTTTAGAAACGGTCAGGCTGCGATAAGTAGAAAAGACTACGATGTGGCTGCTGGTTTTTCTTTGGCTGCAGGGGATCTTTCCCGCCAGATTCGAACAGTGGATGGAGTGATAACTACACGTTCTTCACCTAGACGAGCGATGTCTCCACCAACCTCCTGCGTAAATTTGCACAGTTCATTCACTGCCTGCTTGACATCCTCGACGCTTTTTCCTGCAAGAGGTCTAACTCGTAAGATCAGAATGTTCCCCGCCTTAACTTCATGTTTAACTACATCTACATCCGAAAGATTGCGTAAAGGCAACGCTTTCACATAGATTTTAGAGGGAGATGTTGACAGCCCGGCTGAGGCGGCTTCTCGTTTTTCCGCCTGCTCATTCTTTTTAATGTAGTGATAAATCCTTTCGGCGGTCTTCCCCAAATTTGTCAAAAGATTTCCCCCCATCAACTAGTTATGACAGTTTGACTTTAAACGTTTACTGTGATTTCGTTTGTTGACAAGAGTTAGTTAAGTGTTTCACTAAATTTAATCACTACCAAGCCCTCTTTACTTAAAGAGGTTAATAGCAGGTTAGAACTTTCTTATTAAATTCCAAAGTTTATCCCCCACATAATGAATGTTTTTCACGATTTTTCCACGCTTAAGATTTTTGACATCTCGTGAATTGAAAAGAGCTACACCTATCGCTAATACTTTACCGTGTTTTTCATCAACAACCGCCACAAGGTCGTTTTGTTCAAAATCGCCTTCGACGTTAACTACTCCAGGAACCATGATGTCGGCGCCGCCACAAACATGTGGAATCGCCCCCTCATCCACAACCACTCTTGGAAGTATTGGAAGTAGTTCATGAAAAAGTAGGGTGGGGAAAAGCAAGTTTTTGGACTTTGCGAACAATGGTTTTGCGTCGACTATGAATATCTTTGTAACTTCAGTTTCAGCAACCTCAACAGTCTGCTCTAACTTGAAGAAACGGTTAATGTCCACTCTAACTTTTTCGCAAAAATCTTTTAGAAGTTTTTTTGCTTCCTTTTCCTTCAAAAAATGTCGTGAAGAAACTTTCTGAAACAATACAGATGCCTCCGAATACAATATGTTTAAATTAGTTTGTTTAAACCTATAAAAGGAATACAGTTAGAACGAGAGGGTAGCTATGAGCGAAATGACCACAAAAATCTTGGAAGAAAGTCTAGGAAAAGTTGTGCTTGTTCAATTGAGAGGTCGCAAAAGTTTAAGGGGTGAACTGAAGGGGTTCGACCAACATTTGAATTTGGTGTTAAAGGACACGGAAGAAATCAAAGACTCTGAAAATGTGAAGAAATTAGGTGTTATTATTGTACGAGGAGACAATGTGGTAATCATTTCTCCTCCGCCAAGGTGAAAGAGTGGTGGGGAAGGGTACCTCTTCATTTGGTAAACGTGGGAAAAAAACTCTTCATATTAAATGTAGACGTTGTGGAAGAAGAGCCTACCACGTGAAGAAGAAACGGTGTTCTGCTTGTGGTTATGGAGAATCCACTAAAATTAGGCGGTATTCGTGGCAAACAAAGAATGTACGTGGACAGCGATTGAGTTAACGGTTAGGTAAAATTGACTTCCAACTTAACTATTTTGCGAATTGAAAGAAACTTTTACTAATTCTAAGAAAAATTAACGCTCCTCTACTACGTGAAACGTCTCTCGCTCTTCGCAGAGTGTTGTTTACTAGGTTTAAGAGGGGCTCAGGTTTGCTTATGTTCATCTTATTTTTCGCGTAGTCGTTCAGCTCAAATTTTAGCAGGTTTTCGGCTAAAATGGATGTTCCACAAATTTCCCCGTTTCTAACTAAGGTTTCAGTGATAATTTCTTTAATTTCATTTTTATGCCGTAGTTCATTCCATAATGGTTGAGCGTTGCGTTTCAGTTTGTGCATTCTTTTCCATCGTGCATCGTTTCTTTTCCCTATGAGAACCCTAACC
Source organism: Thermoproteota archaeon (assembly GCA_034660895.1). Taxonomy (GTDB): domain Archaea; phylum Thermoproteota; class Bathyarchaeia; order Bathyarchaeales; family JAYEKF01; genus JAYEKF01. The sequence goes on from JAYEKF010000104.1 coordinate 13,418, forward strand.
CGCTCCTCCCATTTTTTCAGCCACAGTCCAGACCATACACTGATGAATTCTCGGAGTTCTTCCAATTCCTCGTGGAAATACTCCTCTAGTTTGTTAATCAACTTGTATTGCGCCGCTTCCTCTCCAGTTAATCCCCACTGAACTTTCAGGTAGTTCATGAGGTCTTCGCAAGCTATTTGTAAGACTTTTCGGTCTGAGCCCTCTAAATCTAATTGATTACGTTTCTCTTTCAAGCTTTCAGATAATAGCGTTTCAATAAAGTTCATTGCTCTTCTCCTTTTCTCCAATCAATAATTGAGGTTTGACAGTAATTAAGCTTTATTTATGGTTGCTTCTATAACATTTTTTGATAATTTTTGCTCATATTACAAAAACAGAAATATTGTTACTGTTCCCGTTGAAGGAAAAGTATTAAAACAAGGTGAATGGTAAAAGAGACGAAGCGTTAAGGAGAAATCGTTAGGATGACTAGAACTGCGAGGATTCGGTTGACAAGTACGGATTACAGGAAGTTAGAGCAGGTTTGTGATCAACTTAAGGCTATTGCTGAGAAGACTGGTGTGAAGATAACTGGCCCTATTTCTTTGCCTACAAAGAGGCTTCGTGTGCCTGTTCGTAAGTCGCCTTCTGGTGAGGGCACTGCTACTTGGGATCGTTGGGAGTTGCGTATTCATAAGCGTTTAATCAATGTTGATGCTGAGGAACGTGTTATGCGGCGGATTATGAGGACGAGGATTCCTGAGGAAGTTTATGTTAGCATTGAGTTGTTGTAGAGTTTTTGTGTTCGTATTCTCGTCTAGCAGAGGGAGTTGAATAAGGTTGGTGGGTGAGGTGGTTTTTGTTTTGTTTAGTTGGAGGAGCCTGTTTTGGTTTGCTTTTACGCGTGAATTAGGTGAGGAAAGTAGATTAAAAATGGAAAAATCTTGTCAGGAAATCCACAACCACTAATAAATTTTCAAAGGCTCTTCTCAGAATTATGTACAAGCACACAAAGGTAAATGATTTTTAATACACTGATACTTGTTTTCGGAAAGAAAAAAATAGTTGAAACAACTTATGAATGCTCTGAGGAAAATTGAAAAAGAAGACCAAGAGGAAGACGCCTCCAAGCTCGTACAAGACTATACCATATTATTTCCCGACAGAACAAGTAGACATTGTCAAAAAAATGAAACCGAAAAAACGAAGAAAGAAAAAATAGCTTTGCCGCTTACTATCTGTTTTCTACAATCTTTTTTACTAACATTTTCTGCTTTTCTTACATGTGACAACTTGCAGAGGCTTATGCAAGGGGTGAAAACCTTAACTCTAGGCTGTGGAGCAGGGAAACAGTAGTTACCTTAAACCATGTTTCCATTTTTGCAAGATGCTACTAAACTTTGTTAATATCCCTTTAACAATTCTTTTGGCTCTGCTAACACTTTTTCACGTTATCACATTTAGACACTTGTAGGGCTGACACCTTGAAATTGAGTTCAACCGTAGCCTAAACTAAACTGTACCTTAATTAGCTTCTGAAGCTAGTACGTTTTGGAACAGTTTGTCTTCTACATTTCCCCCACTTATCACAGCAACAATTTTTTTCCCCACGAATAGATCTTTATTTTCTATTATCGGGGCGATGGCGACAGCTCCTGCTCCCTCGGCAACCTGTTTTTTCTTATCCCAAAGCAAAAATATTGCTTTTCTTATGGTCTCCTCTTTAACCAATAAGAGATCATCAACATACTTTTGAACAATCCTGAACGTTATAGATCCCTTTTCAATACCTCCAAATAAGCCATCCGCAATAGATTCCCTTGTCTCCACATCAACTATTTCACCAGCTTTCAAAGATTCATACATGACTGGTGAAGCCTCAGACTGCACTCCTATAACCTGTACGTTTGGTTTAATGCTCTTTACAGCAATGCTAATCCCTGAAATCAAGCCTCCACCGCCAACAGGCACTATCACCGTATCGACACCGGGAAGATCTTCAAGAATCTCTAGTCCAATCGTTCCCTGTCCTGCGACAATCAATTTGTCGTTATAAGGGGAGATATACGTCAACCCATTTTTCTTCGCTAGATCTATCGCCTTCTGCTCGGCTTTGTCGTAAATATCTCCGTATAAAATAAGTTCCACATTATGTTTTTTGATCTTGTCGATTTTTACTTTCGGTGTATTCCTAGGAATTATTATTTTTGCAGATAAACCTAGCTTCTCTGCGCCTATAGCAACTGCTTGAGCGTGATTTCCCGCAGAGGCCGTAACAACTCCCCGCTTCATTTCTTCAGCGCTCAAATGAAACATTTTGTTAAGAGTTCCCCGTATTTTAAAGGAGTTCGTTATTTGTAGGTTTTCAAGTTTCAGATGCACTTCTCCACCACAAAAATTGCTTAAGAATTGCGAACGCACTAAAGGGGTTCTCTTAGCTAGATCTTTTATTGTTTTCCTTGCATCTTTTATATCTTGGAGATTTATCATAGCGTACCTACAACTAAAGTCAATTTACAGTTAGCTTTAAACATTAATCCTAATTCTTACAAGCTAAATCACCATTTGACAGGTTTATATTTATTATTTACATGCTAGTCTCCCTTACTAGAAAGAGTATAACTTACAAACTAAGTCTCAAAATTCTATTGGATGTTCTCTTCTGTAAACCACGACTAGCAATATGTTATACAATAATTGCACAGGTTGTAAATACAATGAATATCCCTTACCAACCTTTCTTTGTTAAATATGCTAGGACAACGCCTAGAAATGCACCAAAAAGATTGAGTAGTGTGAATAGAAGGAGTAAGAAGTAGAAGAAACTCTCGCCTGTGTTAAAAATTGGAAAATTAAGAAAGTAATGTAAAGGTGCCTCTCCATAAACAGCAGCGTATGTAAAAGTTCCACTAATTTCCGCTATTTCTGTACCCGTAAGGAATATCTTGAATAGAACTCTACCAGAAATTTGGTATCCAAGATATGGGTGATACACGACTGGACTATGATATACGGTAACATAAAATGGGTAGGACAGCTTTGATTCTGGAAATGCACCCTCATTTTCACCCCATTTAACAGTATAGTTAGTTGTGTAGGGCCTATGAACGCTCCAAACAGAGAAAATGGAAATCAGAACGGATAGGGCAATACACAAAGAGGACATTATCATCCAGACTTTCCTTCCATTAGTTAATTTCTTTTTTCTCCACCAAAACAAAAGAAAAAAAGAAACCAGAAAGAAAGTTAAAATCATAAATTTTGTCACACACTTCTATTAGAAGTATGCTTGAAATTTAATTCTATACATTAGAACAGCTGCTTCTTGTTCACCTTAACCCTATTCCGAATACACAATTGGAACACTCATTCTGAGTCTTCTCTACATGTTTTCTTACAGCCTTCAGCTTCTTTCCTCCATCAAATCCTTTAACGCCCCTTTCACTGGCATTTCCAAAAGTTTGCGTAAGCGGTTCAACAATTTCGTTCCCTTTCTGGTTATTGAGTAGTATTTGATGCGTCTTCTGCCTTTCTGCACCCATTCCCCAATTATGAGTCCCTTTTCTTCTAGCTCGTATAGGAGTGGATACACTATTCCGGAGTGGAGGTTTTGACCAGTCAATCTCTTCATTTCCTTCATAATTCTGTAACCGGAAGCTGGCTTCTGACTTACCAACCAAAGAATAATGGCTCTGCTGACCCCTCTGACAGTAACTCTAATCAGGTCTCTTTCTCCTTCAGCCACCAGCGATGCCCCGTGTAGCTTATGCGTGGAGTTTTTTAGTTATGCTCTTATCAAACTTATTAGTTTTCTAAACAGACTTGCGACGAGTTTTTCGAAAGGTTGATATATCAAAATTTAAAACAGTTTAATGAGTGTATCCGATGGTTGACACTATTACTGCGTTTTTCCACGGCCTTCAGCAACCTATTATGCTTTGGCTTTTATCCCGCCGACCTAGATATGGATATGAGCTTATCAAACAGTTTAGAAGATTAACAGGAGAGAAGTTGAAATCTAGCACAGTGTATTCGTTTCTTCATTGGTTAGAGAAAGAGGGGTTCGCTGTGAGTAAATGCGTTGAAAAAGGTAACCGGAAAACGAAATATTACTCCTTAACCAATAAAGGGAAAAAACTTCTAAGAAAAGTGCAAGATTTTTTCAAAAAGTCGATTCAAGAAGTTATCTTCGATCTAGTTAGGAAGACAGAAACTTCTTCTTAAGCCGCTCCTCACGCCATAAATACGTAAAGAAAAGTAAAATGATTAGGGATAGAAGTATCCATGGTAGAGCTAACATCAACGTATTTCGGTTGAGCCAACTCCTCATTCCTACAACTTCAAAGCAAACCAAGAATTTTTCCCACAAGTACATAAGTCCCCACCACAAACAGTATGATTATCCCGTATTTTCTTGCTGTTTTCTGTAAATTAACAATGTTTTTTGCTGAAGGATGTTTAAGTGCATCTATGTAACGCTTTGCAATTGGTATGCAAAACGGGATGGGCATGAAAAACAGAAGAAAAGAGCTAGGAGATAGTAGGCCGAAAGCTGCGTATGTGAATGGCAAAAGACCTGTTATGAGAGACAACAATCCCATAACAATAACGCCTTTTTTTCTCCCATACTTGACAACAAAGGTTTGGACTTCTGTTTCATGGTCTGCTTCATAATCTCCAAGGGCTTGCAAAATGTGACCGCTAGAATGAGCTGATATCAGCGGTAGGGCGCTTAGCAAAACAATTGAAATGGTTACATTTGATGGAGAAGATGTGCCAACACCCATTAAAAAGGGAAGGAGACCAGCGCCTACGCCTGAAACGATAAAGTCTAGGATTGGTACAGTTTTAAGCCTGAAAGGAGGAGCGGAATAAATAGTCCATAACGTTAGATAAATGAGGAACAACGTTATAAGATTCACATCGATCAAGGCTATTAAGAGTAAACATAAAGCGATTGACGAAAAGGATAAAACTAATGCTGTCCGTGGTGCTATCCTTCCTGAGGCTATGGGCAGATTGGACTTAATCTCATTCTCCCGATCTTCCATGCGGTCGAAATATTGATTTAAAACAAAGATTCTCGCCGTAGCAAATAAGAAAGCAAATAAGACAATAGTGAGGCGCTCAAGAGGGGGTAAACCTAGGAAGATGCTTCCAAAAGCGAAGCTAAAAATCCACCCAAGCCAACTCCCAACTCTAGCAACTTTAAAGTATTCTCCGAACACTCCGGACGAATAAACTTTCTCAAGAGTTTCCATTTACCTTCCTTCTCCTTGTCACCTTTTCCCAAATTTTGCACAATACATCATAAAACGACAGAAAAAATGACACAACAACACTTATGAAATCAGAGATGAAAGACCTTATTTTACGACCTACTCTGTTCAAACCCTAACCCTATTCTTGAGCTAATCTAACAGTTCTGTTGAAGCTATTTTGCGGTTTTTCTTCCTGTTTCAGATGGAACATACTCGATTTTCCCCGTTACAGCTATTGCACCTATTTCCGTCCCACCGATTACAATCTTCAAGTTCGTATCAACGTTCCACATTCTTTTTTTCGCCAACAGAATCTCCATCACATCAGCAAGAGTTTTTGAGGTCATATACTCACCACCAAAAAATAGATATGTATCAAAATTTAAATGTTTTGTAAAATGAAATATTGCACGATGGTGAGGGAAAGGTGGCGGTAGAAAAAAATGAAGACTATAAAATTGTTTTAACCGCTGACAGAACTCTGATGAGCGACTATCATCGTCATGAATTTGTGGGTTTCGGAAGTTGTGCACCTCCCAATGTGATTCCTGACTGGTTATACAAAGCTCTCTTCTTCCCGCCTATCAAGACGAACAGTGGCACACCGATAGCAGCGCCCTACGGATTAAGAAAGATTGAAGCCCAGTTGATAAGCGAAGGCTTCCAAGTTTTAACAGTAGACCCAGACCGCCTAGACGACCACATTCATGAAGCTAAGGTTTTAGGAATCACCGTTATGGATCCATTTGGCATGGGACCTGCCTCTAGCACCTTTGCCTCCATATTGAAAAAAGAGCCATTTTTGGCGCAGTACTTCCGCAGTTTGATGGATAAACCAGAGTTGAAAAGAGCTAAGAAGAGAGGCCTGAAAATCATCGTTGGCGGCTCGGGGACTTGGCAGTTTCATTTCCGACCAAAATTTGTTAAAGAGTACGGGATTAACTGTATTGTGGAGGGTGAAGCTGAAAAGGTTGTTGGGCCGCTTGTTAGGGCAGCCTTGAACGGTGAAGAACTGCCGCAGTACTATGAAGTAGATGTAAAGGAAACTCCAAGCGTTGAGGAAATTCCTAATATCGTTGCGCCTTCCGTTAACGGATTAGTTGAAATCGGAAGAGGATGCTGTCGAGGATGCAAGTTTTGCAGCGTAACGCTTCGACCTCTACGGTGGTACCCCCTCGACAAGATTCTAGCGGAAATAAAGGTTAACCTAGACAGCGGGTACACCAACGGTGCGCTTCTCCACGCTGAAGACATCATGTTATACGGATCAAAGAACACCATGCCAAAGAGGGGCAAACTCTTAAAATTACATAAACTTGTCACAAAACGTTGTGAAGGAATAGGGTGGAGTCATGCATCGTTGGCGGCCATAGCGGTTAACCCTAAGCTTTTGCCTGAACTTGCCCAAATCATTCTTAATGATAAGCAAAAATTGTGGGGTGCGGAGATCGGGATTGAAACTGGCTCTCCAGAGCTTATGAAGAAGGCTATGCCTGCGAAGACTCACCCGTTTAAGCCTGAGGAATGGCCGGAGGTGGTTAAGACGAGCATGGGCATCATGCACGACAACATGTTGGTTCCAGCGTGCACGTTAATTGTAGGTTTACCGGAAGAAACAGACGAAGACCTGGTTAAAACCATCGAGTTGATGGACGACCTCAAAGACTTTAGAAGTTTGATTGTGCCATTATTTTTTGTTCCAATGGGCAGACTCAAAAATGAAGACTGGTTCAAAGAAGAAGAAATGAACAAGCTGCACAAAGACTTGTTAATCCAATGTTTAAGACATGACCTACACTGGATTAACGAACTCATAAAAATGTCATTTGAGGGCGGATTGCGTAGAATAGTTTTGCGTTTTTTATATGGTTTGTTCGTAAAAATTATCGAGTACAAAGCTAGGAAAGCTGAGTTAACAAGTCAGTAATCACATTCAAATAGGAAAAATAGCCCTAAAGCAAGAAAATCGCAACTTAAAAATCCAAAAGTTGCCTCTCACGTTATTTAAGTTATCTTTTTCTTCATTGGGATGAACAGCATAACAAGTACGGCGCATATTAGGCAGAAGACGCCTCCAATCAAGAAAGGTGTTTTACGGCTGGAAAAGTCCCAGATTAAGCCGAAAACGAAAGGACCTGGAATGTCGCTGACGCCTGTGAGCATTTTGTAGGTTCCTATCACTTCCGCCCTTCTTTTCTCCGGAGCTAAATCAGCCACCCAGGCTTGGACGCTGGGTCTGAACAAGCCTTGATAAACGCCGTGCATCATAAAGAGTACGCCAACGGTGTAAAGGTTGAACGCAAAAGCGAAGCCAATAGTCATCACGCCTAACACAACCATACCTGCGATTATTGGAATTTTACGTCCAACCTTGTCCGAAAACCTGCCTGAGAAGAAAGCTGTGGGCGAGAAAGTTACGTTAATCAGCCAGTAGAGGATTACGGAGATCCAAAACTGCTCCTTCCCGATGCCGAGTATTTCTGCCCCGCTTACTAGCATAAAGTTCTCGGAGACGTTCCAAAACGTAAACAGGCAGGTCACCAAAGTGAACAAAAGAAGAGGGCGGTTCTCCCTTATGATTGTTAAGCCCCACTTGCGCCGAGACGCTTTTGATTCGCCAAAATCCGTTCTCACCTCTCTAGTTCCAAAAAAGATTATTAAGATGCTGATTGTTGTGGGCGCAGCGGCGCAAAAGAATATCCATCGGTAGGCATCGTCTACCTGAACACCCAGATTCAGGAACAATTGGAACAAGCCGATGCCTAAGATTGGACCGATTATGGCGCCGAGCGTGTCCATCGCTCCAAGTAAACCGAAAGCTCGTCCCCTCTGACGCGGAGGAACAGAATCTGCGAGAAGCGCCTCACGAGGTGGATTCCTCACTCCACGTCCAACCTGGTAAAGCATTTTTGGGGGCACCAGATGCTCCCAAATGTGGGCTAAACCTTGAGAAAGCCTAGATATCAAGAGAAGTGCGTAGCCGCTCCAGATAAGGTGTCTGCGTCCACGTATATCCGCCAGCCTACCTGCAAAAGGCATGACGAGGAAACCAACGAGCAACGCAAGCGTGTCAACAAGCCCAAGCACCTTCATCTCAGAGATACCTAAAACTTGGATGAAAAATAATGGGTAGAAAGCGAACAGCATATCCGCACCTGTATCGTTAAAGAAAGCGGCGAAACAGATTGGTAGCACATTCTTTAGTTTTGTTATTCTCGTCTCGCTTTTCGTTTCACTCATGAAGCTTCCTCTTACATTCGCCCACATGCGCAATAACGAAGCCGTTAGTAGCTCGGTGAAGTTAACTTATTCTTTCTTGCAGTTTATTTTTAAGGAAATCATTTCGCTGTTTTCGATTCATCTTTTCTATTTCGTCTTTGTGCCGCTCGCGGATTAGTTTGAGTTTTGAATATGTATAGAGCGCTTCGTAAACGTATTTGGCTTTTTCAACCGCTTCGAAGTCGTTGTCTACATTAAATCTTGCACCGGTCATTATAGCATCTAATCCTATTCCTTCAGGCGCCAGTTGTTTATCTCGTGTGTCAGCTGAGTGGACAATTTTGGCAAGTTCGTGAAGCACAGGGTCTTTCAGGTTGTATTCTTCTATGATGGTTTCGAAGCTGCATTTACCATCTTTGTGTCCAAGTTTGACTCCTGGAGCGTCGAAGGGTGTGGCTCCTTGCGTCTTTGCAACTTCGTCTATTTTTTCAACGGGCACAAAAATAAACTCGGCTTGAGGGTCTATGAACTTTTTGATAAGCCATGGACATGCTGTTCTATCCACATGCACGAATTCCCGAGTAACCCACTTCAATTTTTTTCTCCTTTATTCATGTACGTACCTAAAACTGGATTTATAAAACTTAAAGTACATCAAATTTTCCTTTAAAGCATCTTTTGTGTTTGTAACATTTTTATTAAGGCGGTTCCAACCAGCATAGCTGCAACAGTGATGAGTAGTCTTTCAATTGGGTACACCCATGTAAGAGTTTGCCAAAGCGTTCTTGTTGGAAGGTAGAGTGCTTCAAACGTTAAACACCCAGTGATGTGCCCAAACAGAGTTGATACAAAACACGTTACGCCGACTTTGAAGGTTAAATTCTGAACTTTTTCAGTGTCAGCTGGGTTTTCTATCGGCTTTGGCTGCAGTGGGGAAAACAGAACAATTAAACCGGCAACTTGTAGCCAAAGGAAAAGGGGATACTGCCAACCAGGTCCAACTGTTGGATAAAACGCAAAAACAAGCAAGAATATCGAGTAAACTGCTACAGCCAGCAGTCTTTTCTTTTTTTGGAGGATACCAGCAAAAAAAGTGGAAGCCACGCCGGATGCGAAACTGGATGGGTTGAAAGAGCTTAAGAAGAACCCTACTATTCCACCAAGTGTCACCGCGGGAACGCTTTGATGGATATCTAGTATTATTCCAATCACTGGCGCCATAATAGTTGCAACGGTGATGTACTTTCCTGCAGCGCCTAGGATAGGGGAAAGCGGCCAAAAGCAGAAGACGGTGTAACATGAGGCGAAACAAGCGATTAGAGCTACATTTTTCGTCACCACTTTTTTGTCATTAAGCTTTTTCATGGTCACTTTTCACTCGCTAAACTCTAATTGAGTTCTTTCATGTTTCTCTCATTTCTTCCCTAAAAATTTCTTGAATAACTTTCTTCCCAACGCCCAGCTTCTCCGAGAAACTTTTCACCCACCTAACATAAGTCCGAAAAATGCTGCGAATCAGCTTAACTTTTTCGTCTCGAGACAAAGATTGTTCCGGAGTTAGAAGAAGCGCAAACCATTTACCCAAATCAGACAAAACATAATATTTCACCCACACTGTGCGGCTGTCTCTTTTGGTTTTCTCCATGTCCCCCTCCAAAATTTCAGCGTCAGTTAACGTTTTCAAATATCCAATCACTGTTTTGTTGGAGTAGTCAAATTGTTCGATTAAGTCTTTCTGGTAGATTTTCTTTGAAATCCCTTGGTTAATTGAGAACTGCAGAATGTCAACGGGGATTTTTGACCCAAAGATAGCTCTTAACACATTTTGTTTTCTTTTAGCTGGCAGAAAAATAACGTATGGATGAAGCTCTTTACTCATAGCTTGGTCTCCAAGAGTTTGAACGTAATGTTTAAATTTACATAGCTCTGTAAAACAGTAAACACGATGAAACTTAAAAAACTTAGCAGTAAAGAAATAGCGTTAACCGCAGTTTTTGCGGCAGTATATGCAATAGCTACCTTGCCACCAT
>JAYEKF010000105.1:0-23800 GCA_034660895.1 Thermoproteota archaeon
ACTTTACCCCCTCTTGATAGACGAAATTGAGAGACTTAGAATATTTATGAAACTGAAGAAGAAACGACGATCTTGAGGTCAATTGGACTTCTAATAGCGGGATCAAACCAACACGTTCTTTATTCTCACAAAATGTGTTTTCTCTTTCATCACGCCCTTTTAGTAAACTTTTATACTTTGTTATCGCTCAATGTTTTATTCGGCGGCGGATCTAAGCGGGGGGCTAGGGGTCCTCTGAAAAGCTTCGGCTTTGACCGTAAATCCTCTACATGATGGGCTGAAAGCTTGGGATGAGACGTTAAAGAACATTAGAACTCTCACTCCCCCAACAGTGAACATCCGTCCTCTGGGGCTAACGGTCGTGGAGCGCCTCCGAAGGGAAGCTGCTACCATGTTAACCAGGTGAACCTGGCCAGGCCTGGAAGGGAGCAACCTAAGCTTGGACGTGTAGCGCTCAGGGGGTTGCGGATGGGAGAAAAGAGGTTTGAGGGGCTGGTGAAAACTGAACGCCGAACCTAAGTGACCCGCCGCCTCACAATTCTAACTCACGAATCATTTTGCAAGCCTTACAAATTTCTCCGCTGGTGGGTTCCCCGCATAACTTGCATTCCCGCAGTTCCTTCCCTTCCACCAAACCCTCCAAAACAAACCGAACCTTCTCCGCAGAACGAAAAACCGTGAACTTGGCTCCTGGATGCTTATGCTCAACTCGATTAAGCATGGTTCGAACATCATTTCTTAACGCAGCTCCAGCATACGGGCATGGACGACTTTGAAATTGAATGTTCTTTAGATACATGTAAAATGTGATTTCCCTCTCTGGAACCAAACAAAACGGTTTAATACGTTGCACAAGTTTTGGGTGGACCTTAGCGGTTAATGGTTTAACACGAACTATTCGTAAAGCGTCTCCGTGAAGAATGTTCAATATTACCGTTTGAGCTTCATCATCCAAGTTGTGCGCAGTGGCAAGTTTACTCGCACCCACCTCCCTAGCAGCCTTATTCAGCGCTTTTCGGCGAAGCACACCGCAATAGGCGCAGGGCGTCAACTTTTTCTCCCTACGCTCAAGCATGTTAACCAGCTCATCAAGTTCAACGCCGTACAACTCCTTAAACGAAACCACAACATGCTCAACACCGAGCTTTTCACAGTTTTCTGAAACAAACTTCACCGCTTCACCTCGGTAACCCTTTACGCCTTCATCCACCGTAACAGCGCACAAGCTAGCGTCTGGAAAGCCTTTCTCAATCTTCGCTAATATATGTAGTAAGGCGGCGCTGTCTTTTCCACCCGAAACCGCCACTGCAACCCTGTCGTTACGCTCCAGCATGTTATATTCAGAGATGGCAGCTCGAACCTTATCCTCCACGGAACCGCAAAAACAGCGGGCGCACAACTTTTCTCCAGAATAAACACGCTGGAAAACTGCGTCTCTCCGTTTACAAGATGTACATGTTTGCATAAGGTTCGCCCACTCTTTTTTGGTGGGTTTCTCAAGAATTAACACTTCGATATAATAGTTTATGATTTCGACCAAAAATAGAGGTATGTGGTTTAAGAGTTTTTGTACCCAAAAATTTAAGAGAATTGTTAAACCAAATGTGTTTCAAATTATAGGAGATGAATGTGTGGTTTACTGTACCAAATGCGGCACCCAAAACGAAGACGACGCAGAATATTGTGTTAAATGTGGCGCACCGCTGTACACACCAAAACGTGTTGCGAAAGAACATCGAGAATACACGTGTTTTGGACCGCGGGAGAGGCGTGTAGAAGAGGAATGTTTTGGGCTTCCGTATGGGGGCGCGATCGCAGGCTTAATCTTCGGAGTTATTATCATCCTTGTTGGGGTAGCAATCGTCTTTGAAAAAGACATTGGACGTTTGGTTGGGTCTTTCGCAATAATCACTGTTGGACTGCTCATTATTGCGGGCGCCATCTACGCACTCTCCCGTAGATAACGGCGAACCATCCTTTCTTTTTTTCAACGAAACTCGCACGATTCTAAATTGCAAGTAGCGCATATTCTTTGGTGGTCTTGTTGAGAAAGAACTATACGGGTAAGAATCCAAAAAACGCTTAAAGCGTTGAAGTAAAAACCAATGACCAAGTTGTGGGTTGTAGCGTCAATCCCGACTAGAAGAAGAAAAGCGCAGAAAACAAAAATAACGTTCAAAAACAAATGTACAAAACTCCTTTTGACTTTGAGATTGTATTGAAGCAAACCGCAGACAACTCCTACAAAACCGAGCCAAAAAACAATAAAACCACCCCGCTCGGCGGATAGATCGCTGAAAAAATACAGGATGACTCCAAGAAGAGATATGATTGCTCCTAGAATCAACCCAGTGCATCCCGCACAAAACGTTCTGTTCCCTAACTGAAATACATGCGCAGAAAAATTTCCGCAGCTAGGATGATGACCCCGTAGCGGGAACGTTCTTTTTTCTGCGCCCGCTGTCTCGATTGTGTGTGAACTTCTTTTTTGGCTTTTTCTTTTGAAGTGAAACGCTTGTGAACATTTTGAAGGGGATAACCCCGCCGCCACGCCTAAAAGGCAGATTGAGGCGAAAATGGAGCCGACTAAAGGTTTTCGCCAAGGAAGGTCTACTGACAACGTTTGGAGATGAAAAGTTAGCACGGTGATTAGGCATAGGCCAAGCAGGGATATCAGTAGGAATAGAGTAGGAACTAGGTTATGAGCGGATATTTGAAGTTTGTTCAAAACAGGTCCCTAAGCGCTTTCAATAGGCCTTGACTGGCCAAGTATCGGTAGGTTCTTCTCTTAAGTTTGTTAGGGGAGAAAAGCCCCTTCAACCGCCTGCTTAAAGACCCGTAAAAGCTACGGTAGCATTTATAGAGCTCTTCTTGAATCTCTTTCCTGGACAGGGTTTCAGTAGGCATGATGGCGTGAGTCATGTCATAGTTCGCCCAGTTAGTGTCCTCAATCCATCCGTTTCGTTTGGCGGTTTCGTACAGTTCAGTTCCGGGAAACGGTGTTAGAATCATGAAGATTGCGAGGTCAGGGTCTATTTGGTTGGCGAATTCACGTAAGGCTGCTATGGATTCGTGAGAATCTTTTCGTTCTCCAATTATGAAGGTTGCTTGGGCGAATATGTCGTTTTCTTTCAGTAACTTTATGGCTTGTTCAGCGTCAGAAGGGCTTATTTTTTTGTGAAAGGCTTCAAGCGTTTTTGGGTTGTGGCTTTCTACACCTACCAGCATCCAACGGTTTCCCGCTCTTCGCATTTTAGGCAGAATGTCACTGTGGTTAAGAATGTCGTCGCATCTCATCTGCATGAACCACATTACGTCATCTGTGATTCCCCGCCGGGTGAGTTCGTTGCACAAATCGCTGGCTCGTTTTCCTAACCCAAAGTTGTCGTCGGTGAGCCACAGAAAACTGCATCCGTATTCTCGATAGCAATATTCCATTTCATCTGCGATGCGTTTCGGCGACTTAGCTCTCCAAATTCCTCCCCAATGTTTCCATTGAGAACAGAAAGTGCAGCGGTGTGGACATCCGCGGGAACCTTCGATAAGAGCATAATTTTTGGCGCCCGCCATCATCTTGAAATGATATTTGTGCATGCAGTCTTCCAAAAAGTGGTAACCAGGAAAGGGTAGCTCGTCGAGGTTCTTGATTAGGGAGCGAGGAGGATTATGCACGATTTTTCCGTTATGTCGAAAAGAAATACCTTCAATGTCCGAAAGGTGTTGTTTTTTGCTTTTTGCTGTCACCAGTTCAGAAAAGGTTCGCTCGCCCTCCCCTCGAACAATAACGTCAATTTCTGGATACGTCTCCAGACTTTCTTGGGCTGTGGCAGTGAAATGCTGTCCTCCCACAACAGTCAAGATGTCAGGGTTCACTTTTTTTGCAGTTTCCAACGTTCGAAGAATTGTGTAGGTGTTGCATGTGGCTAAGGCGCTGGGAGCGATGATATCAGGTTTGAAGGATTCAATGCGTCTTTCTAACCCTTTCCAGTCAACTTTTTGGGCTTGGCAATCCACTACGTCTATTTCAACTTCTCTGTTTTGAGTTTCAAGGTAGGCTGCTAGCTCTAAAATTCCCAACGGCGGCGGAAGGTATTCACCCATAACGAACCAAAATTCTTTCGGCGGCTCTACGAAGAGAACTCTCATGTAACCACAATATTTTGCTTGAGTTTCTAGGATAGGTAGATTTAAAACTTAAGTGAGAAAAGAAAGTACTTTCAATGCTGTAATCTAGACGTGGTGTTTAATGGGTAGAAGACATTCAGAGAGAACAGACGTTCTTGGCTTAGTATCCTTCGGGTTCTTTCTAGCACTTATAGGCGTAATTTTTATGATTACACCTAACCTTTGGGGCGAAATCCGCGCTTTCTTTCGCGATTTCCAACTCAAAGAAGTACGTCCGGATGCGCATTTTCCAACTCCGAAATCACACCATCAAGTGCTTTACGACGCTGCGTTCCAGTTCTGTCTAGCCTTCGCCATTTCCCAAATTCTCATTTTGATCGGAAGATTCATCTTGAGAGAATCGATTGATAGGAAATCAGGAACATTTTCAGGCTTATTTTTTTGGTTTGGTGCGGCTGCCGCGTTAAACTTGTTAAGCGAGAGAAGCATCGGATGGTTTGAGTTTTGGGGATGGATAATAATCCTAGTTGGAACGGTAGTCGTTGTAAGAGGTACGATATCGCTATGCACACGGGCACTTCTAAAGAAACGTTAGACCAAGCTCAAATGCACACCACAAATAATAGTTCACCATGGAATTGTGTGCCTGTCTTCTTTAACCTAGGTGAAAAAGGTTTGGCTAAAAAACCGGTGAGGCGTGCTGAACGCGTAAAAGTTGTTTACAAAGAAAAACAGTGGACGTTGCTAAAGGAGTTAAGGCTGAAAACCGTTCAATTAATGGGGGCGTTGCAACAATTCCATTTGCAAAGCATTGTACACGGCAGCGTCGCCCGGGGAGATGTGACGGAAAAAAGCGACATAGATGTGTTTCTGCCGAATCCACCTTCTTCTTTTATGATAGAAACCGCTCTTGAACGAGCTAATATACCAGTTATTCGAAGGTTCATTGTGCAAGCGACGCCTCAGTACGCATTGAAAGGGCACGTGGAAAGTAGCCCACGACAGTCTATTTCGTTTCCGCTCGCTAAACTTCGCAAAGTGGAAAGAGACTTTTACAAGTTCGGCGGAGAAGCACTCTTTCAAACATTAGAGAAGAATTTACGTGTGCCTGGAGTGGACAAACGGCTTATGCTGATAGAGCCTACGTTGGAAGGACACATGGAAAGTAGCATTATTGGACAAGAGGGAACCGTCGCTCACCTATTAGGTATCTCCCTTGAAGCCGTGTTAGACCGTGTCCACGCGCTTCTCAGACGGGACAAAATCGGCAGAACGGGAGTGTTCATTGAAAGGGAATTGGCGCCGAACGAAACATTCGAGATGGTTTTGAAGGAACTCGCTGACCAAAACCCTGAAGTTCGTAGGCGTCTGAAACTTTTCAAGAGATGATTAAAACTGAAAGCGTTTTCTAATTAATTGGGAAGCGAAGAAGAGCCACGATGCCTCCTAGTGAAAGCAGTTGCGCACCTGCTTCATGCTCCGTACTGATGACCATCACTTTTCCACCCTTTTCCTCAACTTCTCTCATCATTTTCTCCAAGGCGCCCCTTTTCTCCTCGGATGCCTCTCTCAAGGCAACGTCGGCTAAAACAAGCTTTTCAACCGCGCCGAACTTGCCAGCCTTTTCCACTTCATTGAAGCCGTAGGTTAAGTCTTTCCCTCCTTTGCCAAGCCGTTCAAGAGCCTCCTCTACCACTTTCGTTTCTTCCATAACTCGAACATGCTTTAATGCTTTGGTTAGAATTCCTGAACGTAGCGCCTCATGTATCCCAACAACTCCGCGGTGGTTCACGCTTTTCACATCGATAACGGATTCTGCAATATCCAATGCGTTTCGATTGATGTACTTCATGAAGTCGTTCTTCAAAAATCCCACGCCAATAACCACGATTGGATTACAAGCCGCCTTCCAAACTTCTCGAAGAGCAGTTAAACTTTCATTAAGAAAGTTACGCAGTGCACCTGATCTTTTATCCGCTTCTAACTTTCTGGGAAGCGCCACACTTTTTTCCACTTTTATGTCGACGCCGAACTGCTGTAAAACGGCTATGCAGAAGCCCTCATCGTCGATGGAGGCAACAATGATTGGTGTTCCTTTTGGTTGGCTGGCTCTTTTCAGCCGGTTCAATTGATGCTTCAGCCACTTGGACTTTACAATGGTTATAGGCTTGTTCACGGTCACGTTAATGGTGTGATGTGAACCTTTCCCAGCCACATCCTCAGGTGCTTCGCATATTCTCCCATGCACCCTTAATCGGTTAAGCACCCGGTCCCACACAACCTTTTCAACTTTTACGCCTAGAAAAACCGAAATCCTTCTGCCTTTTTCAGGGCGACCATACTCCTTTTCCACTTTTAAAGTGCGGGTGGTTCGAGCGTACACATGGTCCTTTTCGTAGATTAGATTGTATAGGTGCCAGAGATCGTCCAAGCTTTCAGGTACGACCTTGGCTATGCCCTTCTTTTGGTTTAGCTCGAAGATTTTCAAGTTGGCTTTTCCCTTATTGCAACTTTACCATGGTTCAAATATGAAGTCTTGTGGGAGAAAACGTTAAAATACATCATCGTCAGGTCCATTTTCGTTAAACTGCATCGAACGCTTATAGAAGTTAATTTTTGATGTCGGAAAACGTTAACAAATTTACATCCTTAGACTTTCTAACTGCACCAGACACGCGAGCGGCTACTAAGCGTTGGATGTCTTTTTTGCGAGCGATGTCCACTACACGTTTAGTTATTACACCATCGAAAACCACAGTGTTCACACCTTCAATTTTTTGAAGTTTTCCTGCAAGCTCGCTGACTGGAAGACGCTTTATCTGCTTCATTTTTTCATCTAACAAAACTGCTTCGAGGGTTCCCTCAAGTTTCTTAGCAACCCCTGAAATCCGCTTTGAAAACGCTGGTTTCAGCCGTTTCTTCTTAACTTCAACTTTTTTTGCGGGAGTTTTGTTCTTTAACGCTGTGAAGACTTCTATGCAGTTTAGATCCTCAACTTCTTTACCATGCGGCGCTCTTGTAACATACTTAACATTGGTTACTTGCAAGAGCTCTTTTAGTATCAGGTCTCCTCCTCGGTCGCCATCTAACAACGCGGTGGCTTTTTTTCCTCGACATAGCTCTATAATGGATTCAGGGATTTTTGCGCCTTCCAATGCGATAACGTTTGGGATTCCACATTTTAATAAATTAATTACGTCGGCCCTTCCCTCCACAATGATTATTTCTTTCGCACTTTGGATGCCCGGTCCAGCGGTTAATTCCTCCGGTCCGTACTTTGTTGTTTTAGCTAATTCTAAAGTTTTGGCAACCTCCTTGAAAATTTCGTCTGTGGTTGGAAGCGTTTCCACAGTCCAGTCGTGGAGAATCTCCTTCGCACGCTCAACGATGCTTCTCCGTCGAGCGTCACGTATATCTTGAACGTTTTTTAGAACAATTTTCGACGCGCAAGGCCCCACCCGGTCGATGCTTTCGAGGCTGGCTGCGAGAATGGCTGTGGAAACCCGATCTAAACTTGTTGGTATGAGTATGCTGCCGGTGGTTTTATCCCTCTCCGATTTCAGCTCAATTTCTATTCTTCCAACTCTTCCTGATCTCTGAAGTTCGCGGAGATCAAGTTCCGGCCCAAATAAGCCTTCGGTTTGTCCGAAAACCGCTCCAACTACATCTGATTTTTCGACAACACCGTCTATTTCGAATTCGGCGCGGATAACATACTTTACGGTAACGGTGCGTGATGAACGCGTAAGTTTCACCTCCAAGTTATAAGATTAACCTTACTGTGAGTAAAGTCTTCGTTTTTAGATTTCTTTTGTACTTATTATACTTTACGAATTTCCAATCTTTTCTTGTAAGGTTTGCATGTAACTGGCTAAACCCTCTATGTCCTTAACGTCTCGTCCAACGAAACTAAGGAGTGTTCTCCAAAAATATAGATTTGGCTTTATCCCTGTCTTTTCAAGATGCTGCGTTAGGCGTTTAACCCATTCTTTTCCACGTCTATCAAAATCCATTAAAAGTATAACCTCCGTAAGCTTTCGCCCACTCACCTCATCGACGACGTCAAGCAGAGACTTTCCGTAGGTTTTCGCTGTAACAATGCTCCCTCTTATATCCAGTTTACGCAAAGTGTCAACGTCTTTTTGCCCCTCCACAATGATCGGAATGCCCTCGTCCGACGCGGCTGCAAGTCTGTCCAAGAGTTCCAGAATATTTTCTGCTTTCCTTTTTAGGCTGTTTGACATTGCTCACCTAGTGACCTCTATCTCCATCATTTTCTCCAGCGTTTGCGGACGTCTATGGAAGTACTCTCTGATTGGGGTCAAAATTTTTATTAAGGCTTCTGCGACGCCGTTTTTTAAGTCAAGGGGGTGAATCTCTCCCCTTACATACGCCTTTTCCATTTTCTCGTAACTTTCGAACGTTTCAGGTCCGCCGTACTTCTGCGGACGTGGAATTGTTAACCTTTCCTTCTGCGGAAAAACTGCATATCTTGCAATTTCAAGTATGGGGTTCCCTTCCACCCGTTTTGGAGGACAATAAGCGTTTCTTAGTTTTCCCTTTATATTTTCAGGCATGTCGTGCACAAATATGCAACTTCCCGGCATACTTTTAGACATCTTAGAGCTAATCCGCAGATTTATTTCCGCATTTTCATCAAAGCTTTTCCCACTTTTTTTAAGCCCCTGAAGCCCGATGAGAATGGGTGTGTGAACACAGATAGGTTTATTTTGATTAAGCCTTTCAGCAACGTCTCTCGCCAACATATGAGCTTTTCTCTGATCTATACCCGCACAAGCCACATCAAGGTCCATGTGAAAAATGTCTGCGGCTTGCATACAGGGATAGTACACCCATGCGGTTTCCACGTCAGATAGGTTCATTTCACGGCCCATAATTGGTAGCGCCCGCCACGTTCGTCGAAGCGAGACTTTTTTGGCTATGCGAACTACTTTTTCCCAGTATTCTACGTCTTTCACGATGTCTGAAGCCCAAATATAATGCACGTTCCCCGGCTTGAGTCCGATGGCTGTGAAACATTGTTTGAAATACTCGCCGCAGAGGCGGATTTTTTGCATGTCGCCGCCTAGTTTGTTGTTTATCCATGAGTGCCAGTCGGCTAGAAAAACTATGAACTCAAAACCGGCTTTTACCATGTCCTTGATTTTGTAACCACACAAGCCTATTCCAAGATGCATGAGACCGCTTAATTCAAATCCCCAATACGCTTTAGGTTTAGTTTTGGTTTCCAATAACGTACGTAACTCTTCGGGGGTCACAATTTCTTCAGTGTTCCTGCTAACAAGCTGAATTCTTCGTTCTAAATCCAAGCTTAATCGCCTTCCTAAATTTTCAGCGTTGAACAACTTAAAAGTTCTTGTCGCGGGCGTTGTACCCCACGATCCTAACTCTCAACTTCACTGTGGGGCGTAACGCTCTTCTCCGCTGAGCTCTCTCTGACGTGGGTTTAGGACGCCCGCGCCCACCGTGTCTCATGCCTGGGTAAACTCTCCGTCACGGCAGATTATTCATCTGCTTCAGTTGAGTCCGTCTGCATGAGCCTCGTTAGAGGTTGCGGTGGGATTCCACTATTGCTCATGTCATCGCCGTTAAGAAATTGAAAGGTGTGTAAGATAAACTTTCTTTACTCATTTTATGATTTCTTCCAAATCAATTTCAAATGCGCTTACTGGGTTTTCCAGCTCGAAGTTGTTCAGAACCTCTGGGTGAACCTCTCCTAAGACGCCGATGTTTTTGTTTTTGACGTGGATTGCCGCTGCCCTTCCCTCCAGGAAACTTGGGTTCTTAGCCGCCTTGATTTTCCAACGTAAGCCAAGGTTAGCCAGCAATGCTTCCACATACGATTTTGTTTCAGTAAAGTTGGCGGTGGCATGCGAGGATGCAGCTGCTACGTGAAGGCGGCGTTCACTTTTGGTTTCAGCTTTCCTGTTGATTTTTATTACATCAGAAACTTCGAAGATTCGCTGCGGGAAACTTTCATGCTTGTTGTCCACCAGATTCCGCATTAAACTAGGTAACAGTTGTTCCCGTGTAACCGTGTACTCGGCGGAAATGGGGTTTGCCAGCTTGACTGTTTCCCTACTTTTTCTTCTCATTTTTTCATACTGGAAGGTTTCGTTTGTGAGGGTGAAATTCATCACCTCCGCGAAACCCAATCCCACCATGATTTGTCGAACATGGTTAGCCATTTTACACGCTGGATGTTGCTCTCCTATTGTTACTGTTGCGGGTTTGGTGGGTTTCAACATGAAATAGCCGTATCCGATGGCTACTTCTTCAACCAAGTCCACCTCATGTAGAATGTCAATTCGATAAGCTGGAACCGAAACTTCTAACACACCGTTACCCAATTTTTTTGCATCTAATCTACATTTTCTTAAGCATTCTATAGCTTGGGAGTCTGAAAGCTTAAGCCCCAACAACTGGTTAGCGTACCCAACCCGCAGTTTCATACGCTCAGGAGTCAAATCCGGAGAAAAAACATGACGGTTTGGATAGTCAACGCGAACCATTTCGATGGTGCCGCCCATGTCTGCTAAAGCGGTGACCAGAATATTCAGGCTTTTCGCGACTGCATTATAGTTGAGACCGGTTACGTCGATGAATAAGTTTCTGGTTTGATGAGTTACCCTTGTGAGTTCACCATTAATAATCGGAGGCATGGAGAGAACGTTTTGTTCCCTGTCAACAATTAAAGGATATTTTGGAGACCATTCTAAGAGATGACAGTACGCAACACCCTTCTCGTGTTTCTCTAAGATTTCTCGTAAACTCATTGGTTCCGTCTTATCTAAAGGCACAAACTTTACCCCATCTGGATCAGCAGCCGTATACGTGAATGGGGGGTGAACACGGTCTAAGTTGTGTACACCGATGGAGGATTTCTTTCGGTCTCGACCCACACCCCAGTGCAGGTCTTCCTGTATCTCCATAAGCTCCCGCACCAACTCCAAGTCAAGCTTGACATCGCGTATAACTGCGCCTAAGACGAAAGGTCTCACCTCTAAAACCGACGAATCCACACGCAAAACGATTTTTCCTTCCTGCACTACGTATTTTGGCAGCCCCGTTTTCCATCCTTTCAGTCCTTGAAAAGCACGTGTCACACCAGCGTAGCTGCAGAAGTCTACACGGTTTGGATTAAATTCGATTTTCACGTAATCTGAACCAGCTTCTTCGATTTCAACGCCTAACCATGGAAGTCCTTTAACCATTTCTTCTACGGTTAACGATTTGCCAAGAAACTTGCAGAAACGTTCTTGGTCTAACGTTATTGCTGGCATATTGGGGTCCTCCTAATCCAGTTCAAATCGTTTTTATACAAATACCGAATATCCTCCAAGCCGAGTTTAACCATAGCTAAGCGTTCAAGCCCTCCTCCCCACGCCAAAACAGGGTATTCTATGCCGAAGGGCGCTAGAACCTCAGGGCGGAACATGCCCATTCCACAAAGCTCCATCCAAGATTTGATTTCTGGAACGTAAACAATTGCTTCCACCGACGGCTCTGTGTAGGGGAAGTAGCCGGGCCAAAACTGCACTTTTCTTAATCCCAGTTTTAGGTAAAATTGTTTTAGAGTCCCCATCAAGTCGCGCAATGTTACTTTCTTATCCATTACAATTCCCTCGATTTGATGCGATTCTGCGAGATGATTGTAATCCAACCGTTCATTACGGTATATACGGTCAACCGAGAATACTTTTACTGGAGGCTTCTCATGTTCCGAAAGATACCGAATAGTTTCAGCGGTTGTGTGAGTTCGAAGTACCAGCTTTTTCGCTTCTTCCGTGCTCCAAGAATACTGCCATCCCTTTGACCCAGTTGTCCAACCGTTCTCATGTGTTTCAGCCACCGCATCCACAATTTTTTTGTTTGGCAGTTTCCCTTCCTGCGGATTTGCAAGGTAGAAGGTGTCCATCATCTCTCGGGCGGGGTGGTCTTGAGGTTGAAAAAGGGCGTCAAAGTTCCAGAAAGCTGTTTCCACAATTGGACCTCGAATTTCTGTGAAACCCATTTCAAGAAACATTTCCCTAACCCGCTGGATTATTTGCTGTAAAGGATGAACCTTACCGGGATACACAGCTGGACCTGGCGCGGTAACGTCGAATTTTCTCAGCTTTGTTTGTCGCCACTTCTTTGTTACGATAAGCTCCGGCGTTAGCTGGCTTACTTCCTCCGTAACCTTTAGTCCTTTTTCAATTAGTTTCCAGCCTTCCTTTGTAAGTTCCAGTTCATGCACGGTTTTTTCTTTGGTTTCTACAAGCTTACGTCTTTTTAACGTGGCAACAGCTTGCTGTAAACTTTTGTCAAGTTTTTCAACGGCAACTGCACCTTTTTTTGCTAAAAGCGCTAGCAGTTTCTCGTCATCACCTCTCGGCGGTTTCTGCTTCTTAGTCAGTTTAATCGTGCCCTTTTCTCTGTTTATTGTTGCCCAATCCTTTTGTACTAACCAAGCAAGTGTGATAGGGATAGCACCTGGTGGTATGTCTATTTCACATGGAATATCAGAAATCGAAATTTCACCGCCTTTCTGGTACGCTACATTCAGAGTGTTGCGTTCGGGTAGTTCTCCTTGGGCGTAGAGTTTTCCTTCTTGATTTAGAGTGATAGTTGTCTGTCTTTTTTCATGTATTTTTACAAGCCGCTCAGCTTTCAGCACTAAAGCTGCACGCATAACTGCGGCGTGAGCTAAACCACTAGCCGTCACTATTCGGTTCACACTTGCTTTTCCATCCAGTTTTTCCAGCGCTAGCAGGGTTTTCTGTTCGTGTTCGCGAAGTTCAACCACGATAGTTTCCTCAAATAGAGTGGTTTAGGGTTTTATTACAGTAGTTAGCGGTGTTGTAATAAAAATACTGTAGCCATTTAGTAGCTACCGTGAAAAGTGCTTGACATGCTGCGAAGACTAGATGGAGAGCGACGTAAATTGGTAGGGCATCACTTCACACCATTAACATGGGAGGAACGATTCTATTTATGCCTTATTCTCTTCGCATCACCATTGTTTAGCCAAGAAATCTAAAACTATCCCACACTATCCAACAGTTTCACAACGGATAAAGCTAAGTTGATATCCCCTATACTGTAAACGTGAACTCCCACAATTTCTTTTTTTATTTCACAAAAAACCTCTTTAAGGATGTTTAATCCCTCCTCCACATCTTTACCAAACATTCTTTTTTTTATCGCATCCGAAATTTTAATTCCAAGAATTTTTTCAAGGAGCAAAGCGTGCCTTCGGCTTTTAAGAGGTAACATTCCAGGCAATGTAGGAACCATTGTCCCACTTTCATGAGTTGCGTCTAGATACTCTAAAAACCGAGTTGCGCTATAAATCGGCTGTGTTTGTATAAATTCTGCACCTGAATCAACTTTTTCTACCAACCTTTGAATCTCCATTTCCAGATTAGGCGAACTTGGGTAACCTGCGGCTCCTATACAAAAATCAGTTTTTTCTCCTTCTTCGTTGTTTGGATATACTCCTTCATTCATGTTTTTTATAGCCTTAATAAGTTCAATAGAATCCACATAATCAAACACGTCCTTGGACTGCTTCTGTTCCTTTCTGCTTGATTTGTCTCCACTCAACGCCAGAATGTTTTTCAATTCGTCCGCCGCCGCAGCTAAAAGAATACTGTGGATAGACCTTTTGTTACAATCTCTGCAACACAAGTGAAATATGCCCTCCATTTTAGTCAATTTTTTGATTTTAGACGCAACAAACATTGAATTCATAAGAAAACTCTTGCGGTCACTTACGTTAACAGCGTCAACATATCCTTCAAAACGTTTTACATTTTCAATTAGACCATTTAGTGTAGGTTCTCTCGGCGGGTCCAGCTCTAGAGTTATTATAAACTTTTTTTCTTTTATTATTTCAGTGAGTTTTGGCATGTTAATCCCACAGTTGTCGAGCTAACTCAGCTCCTTTCACCATGTTACGTAGCTTCTGAAAAGCTACATCCCAAGATCTTGTTCTCAATCCGCAGTCAGGATTTACGTAGAGACAGTGTGGGTCTCCCAAAATTTTAGCGGCGTACACAATACGGTCTCTAATGAGGTCGGGTGATGGCACGTTGTCCGTGTGAACGTTGACAACGCCTAATCCAACTTCTCCGTTGAATTTGTATTCGTTAAACAAGTTTAAATCGTTGTATCCTGTTCTAACATTGGAATCCACGCCCAGCTTATTCGTGTCTCGGTTAGCGAACTCCCAAGCGAATTGACTGCATTTTTTCATGTCGAAAATTTCTGGAACCAGCAGTCGATATTTGGTGAAACAAATGTGCATGCTGAATTTGCATTGGATTCCCGCTGTGGCTTCGTTAAAGGCTTCCACAAATGTTTCCAAGCTATCTTTGTCGTTAAACATGCTAGCAGCGGGTTCATCAATCTGTACGTGTCTAGCGCCAGCTTTAACCAAGGCTTGAATGTTTGGGTGGATGACCGTTTTAGCTAAATCCATAACAAATTCCTTTCTTGATTCATAGTTGCGTTTTTTTGGGTCAACCGCTTTTTTATTCCATTTCATTTGGTACCACTGATTATCTGACCAATATGCTAGGGTGCACGCGCCAGTTATTGGCACTTTCAGTTCTTTGTTTGTGTGGTTCTTTGTCAAGAGAAACTCATGCAGATGGTAGTGTCCGCGAAACGTAACTGGCTTAACGCAAGCTGCCATGTTATAGTATTTGTTATCAAACGAGCGTACATCACCGAGAAATTTAAACCCGCCGATGTGGTTGATTGGGTATTGATACATTTCGCTTCTCAGCTGTTCCCCATTGTAGATTATGTCCAGACCTGCACTCTCGAAGAATTTTAACGCAAAAATCACTGACCACTCTTTTATTTTTTCTTTAACTTCTTTGGACTTGTTCTTAATTTTCAGCAACTCTATAAGTTCTTTCACGTTGTCTACGCCGAGTTTTCTCCCCCACCTCTCCGCCTCTAGTAAATCTTTCTCGGATACCAGCTGATTTTTTATGGGCTTCGTCCGCCATCCAAACTTGCTCAGACTACCGATTTCTTGGGTTGGAAACAATTTTTTAGGCATAACCTCTCTCCTTCAACAACTTGACAGCTTTACCGATGTTTAACACTTTTTTCTCAGCGACGTAGCGCGGTCTAAATTCCAAACCGGTGTTAGGACAAATGAACACATGGTTCGGGTTTAAGAGGTCAACCACTTTTTCGACAAAGTTTGAAATGGTTTCCGGCGTTTCAATAATAGAACTTCGGGAGTTAACGCATCCACAAGATAAGTCTTTTGTGAATTTATAGTCTTTTAAACTTTCAAGATTTGTTTCAAAAAAATCAACACCTATACAGTCAACAGGAAAATCAAGAATGGCTGGAAAAATAGGTGTGATGTCGCCGAAAAAGGTTTGTACACTAGTTTTCACGTTCAACCCTTCAACAACTATTCTTATCGCCTCTTCCACTTGCTCAAGCGCATCCTGTTCAAACTTCTGCGCTGTATTTTCAAAAACTAAATTGGGTTCGCTCAATTGCACATAAGAAAAGCCTTCACCAATAATGTTCCTTATTTCTTTCCTTAGGATCACAGCTAGGTCAAACATTAACTCGTATTGATTGTTGTAGTACACATTTTCACTTAAACAAGAAAAAGTGTACGGTCCAGGAACTATGATTTTCCATGGTTTATTCTTCGGCAGACAATCAAAATGAATAAACTCAACTAGTGTTTTTCCATCACCGTCAAGTTTACCTTCAACTTTAGGCGCCCAATAAAAGGTGTTGTTGCTAAACCAACGAGACAAAGCGCCGACACGAATTCCATGCAAGTTCTCTGTGAAAGGCCTTAAGGGATCCTGCCAAAACAGCATGCCATCTGTCACATAATCGAAGTTTGCTCTTCGCTGTAGATTCACAACCTGCTTGGTGTCCTCAATGAAACATCGAATGAGCTTTTCTTTATCAATTCTTTTTCTCTCGTATGCACGGGTTGCTTCAATTAGTTTTTCAGATCTTGGATGAATCCCCGTTAGGTATGCGCCAATCATGATTATTGCTTTTATAGTAACGTTGATTTTAATTTTTGTTTAAAAAATGAAGGAAAACCTAGCCCACTGTATTTTATGAGTGATGCGTAGGAACTTTTGACGCTTACTTTCTGTCAAAGCATTCCATAAATTTACAAAAGCGAAGCGGAAGAAAAATGTTCTAAAAAAGTTAATATTGTTTCGTTTAAATGTGTTAAGGGAAAATGGCGACTTGGTGAGTGTGCTAACTAATGGCTGACGAAGAAGAGGAAATGGTTGTCACGCCGTGGGAGGTATCGGGTAAAATCGATTACGAAAAACTGATAGAACGATTTGGCACTGAACCCCTTACTGATGAACTTCTGAAGAGACTAGAAAAACATACTGGGAAGTTACATTTGCAACTTCGAAGGAAATTGTTTTTCTCCCATCGTGACCTTGACCAGATTCTTGACGGATATGAGAACGGAAAACGATTTGTGTTGTACACCGGTAGAGGCCCCTCAGGTCCGGTTCATCTTGGTCATTTGGTTCCTTGGATTTTCACCAAGCATCTCCAAGAGGCTTTTGATACGAAACTGTATTTCCAGATGACAGACGACGAAAAATTTCTGTTCCACCCCGATTTCACAATTCAGAAAGTTACGGACATTACTTACGAGAACTCTTTAGATGTCATCGCTGTGGGCTTTAACCCGAAAAAGACAACGATTATTTCTGACATTAAAGACATCGAGGCGTTATATGAGCTGGCTGTTCAAGTTGCCAAACACGTAAATTTTTCCACCGTTAAAGCGGTCTTCGGCTTCCAAAACAGCTCAAACATAGGAATCATCTTCTTCCCAGCTATTCAAGCTGTACCATGCTTTATAGAATCGGCTCTTACTGGAGAAAATGTGCCGTCTTTGATTCCCGCGGCAATCGACCAAGACCCGTACTGGAGGGTTACACGAGATGTCGCCCCAAAACTTGGCTTTCCTAAACCAGCACAGATTCATTGCCGATTTCTACCCGGATTAGGAAAAGGTGGAAAAATGTCCGCATCCCTTCCAGAAACATGCATTTTCACTACGGATTCGCCGGAGATGGCAGAAAAGAAAATTTGGAATGCTTTCACAGGGGGAAAATCAACTGTGAAGGAACAAAAAGAGGAGGGAGGAAACCCTTCAATATGCACGATTTTCCAGTACTTCTATTACTTGTTCGAGGAAAGCGACGGAAAAATCAAGCAATTAGATAAACGGTGTAGAGCTGGAGACATAATTTGCGGTGAATGTAAAGCCCTGCTGTCGGAAAGGGTTAAGAAGTTTTTAAATGAGCATCAAAAGAAACGGGAAAAAGCCAAAGACGTTGTGGAAGAATTTTCCTTTAAGAAGAAACAAAACTAGGTTTTGGAGAAAAATGGAATTGGAAAAAAGAAAAGTTCAAGTTAACTTGTCTTCCGCATATCGACTGTTGCATCCGAAGCATGTGGTTTTGGTAAGTTGCGCCGATAAAAGGGGTAAAGCCAACATTATAACTTTAGCTTGGTGTACGCCAGCGTCCATTCACCCGCCGTTAGTTGCTATTAGCGTTGCACCGAAACGCTACTCCCATCAACTAATTGAAGAAACAAAGGAATTTGTGGTGAACATTCCAACTATGGAAATTGTGGAGGAAACCCTATTTTGCGGCAGAATAAGCGGGAAAGAATGCAACAAGTTTGAGAAAACAAAGTTAACTGCTTCACCCGCAAAAAAAGTTCGATGTCCCATCATCAAAGAATGCGTAGCGCATCTAGAATGCAAGTTACATCAACAAATAACTACAGGAGACCACACACTATTCATCGGTAAAGTTGTGGCTGCCTACGCAAATGAAGAAGCTTTTGACGGAAAAATTGACCTACAGAAAGTGAAGCTGATTTATCATGTGGGAGGAGAAGACTTCGTAACCACCACCTCAGAAATAGTTACTCCTCGCTTATGAAATCAAAACCGTAACTTTTACCAAGTACTGCTGGAATTTTTTCTGCGTTTGGAGATTTTTTCTAAACTTTTAAGTCTTGCACCTACTTAAGGAGTTGTGTGTGCACAATCGATGAGTCTACCAGAAAATGTTTTCCAAAAATATCGACTTGCTGGGAAGATTGCTAAGGAAGTCAGAGAGAAAATGAAAAAAACGGTTCGTGAGGGGATGCTCATTTTTGACTTATGCGAAAAAGCTGAGTCGCTAATTCGAGAGAAAGGGGGAAAACCCGCATTTCCATGTAACATTTCAGTTAACGAAATCGCCGCACATTATACTTCCCCACCGCAAGACAGGAGAAGAATCCCAGAAAACTCCCTTGTAAAAGTAGATATCGGGGTTCATGTGGATGGTTACATCGCCGATACCGCTACAACCGTCTGCTTCAACCCTGAATACGAAGCAATAGTGCGCACCGCTGAAGAGGCACTTGAAAAGGCTGTGGAAATTCTTCGCGATGGATTGTTCAGTTCACGATTCGGGTCGACAATCCAAAAAACAATCAAAAAGAGAGGCTTCAAACCAGTTTCTAACCTGACGGGGCACAGTATTGGACGGTACTTGGTGCACGCTGGAAAATCGTTGCCCAACGTTTTCAGTCTCTCAATTTCTAGGGTTAAGGCAGGTGAAGTTTACGGAGTGGAGCCATTTGTAACCACAAGTGACGCAGCTGGAAGAGTTGAAAACGGCAAAAGCGCATACATTTTTCGTTTTCGGAAACATCGACCGGTAAAAAACTTTTACGCAAAACAACTTTTGAAGCGTATAGAAAAAGATTTTGGCGCTCTTCCTTTCACCGAGCGGTGGATGCAGAGTCAAGTAACACAACGTAAGTATAGAGATGCTTTTAGACAACTTC
This sequence comes from Thermoproteota archaeon, assembly GCA_034660895.1. Classification (GTDB taxonomy): domain Archaea; phylum Thermoproteota; class Bathyarchaeia; order Bathyarchaeales; family JAYEKF01; genus JAYEKF01. The sequence continues at coordinate 19,018 of JAYEKF010000105.1, forward strand.
TTTCGTCCAAGAGTATAACGTCTTATCCTCTGCTTATAGAAGCAAGCGGAAAACCCGTAGCCCAAGCGGAGCATACAATAATGATTGTTGAAGACGGCTGCCTCGTGTTAACTTAAAACCTTCGTTTCTTTTCCTCAGCCTCGCGATAAATCGAGGTGATAACCATTTTCTCATTACACTTTGGGCAGGGTTCCATCCCTTTAAAAATGTAATCTCCCTCCCTGAAATCCCGAATGTTTTTGAACCCGCATTTTTGACAGACAATTGTCGTTAGAACCGGCGGTGTTTTAATACTCAACCGCAGCACACTTCTCTTGGTTTGGTATAGCATATAAATTGACAAAGCAAGCCCGATGAAACCTATTATTAGGAAGTATCCCGCACTAAAGTCTCCACTCTCCAACCCAGGAGACGCCATCACAGCCAGATAAATCGAAGTAAGAGACAAAACTAGGATTAGAATAATCACTGTGAGAATAAAAGTGGAAATCTTGGTGCTTGAACTCGTTTCTTGATTCATTTCCATCCCCCTACTGTCCGATTCCAATGGAGTTTCCCACACCAGCAATTATTACTAAATCGCCCTCGTTTGTTCTCTCCCGAATCAATCCTTTTATGCGGTCAATCGCGGCGTTTACGGCTTCGAATATCTCTTTTCGCATAGGAGAAACCGCATCTCCAATGGCTTCCTTAATAATCACCGCATTTACGGGAACACGAAATTTTAGAATAGATTCTTCCGCTTTAAACTGCTCTACACCAGGTCCGCCGATCGCCACTCCCACTCCACCCGCTATTTCACCAGTCTCTTCACCCTCCAGTTTTTGAGCGGCGTCAACTACGATTATGGAAGCTACTTTTCCATTATTCTCCTCTATTATCCGTTTAACGGCTTCTCCTGGTTTACCTACATTTCCACCGGGTCCTTCCGCCTTTAAAACATGCACTCTCCGCCCCTCAATGGAAATGGTTGCGGCAACAACATCCTTAGCTACTTTTCTTTTTTCGTGCCCATACATCAGTTTGGCTGCGACGAGGGCGCCAGCTCCATCACCTATGGGTTGACCTTCTGCGAAGGCTTTTAATGCGCTGGAAAAGGCTTTTGCCTCCCGCATTATGAGAGGAAGTATCATCTGAAGTTGCATAATGACGTAAAGGCTTAGAGTTTTCTTTCCTAACATGTAGTAATGCCGGATAACCTTGTAAATTATGTTTAGTGCAAGGGCTGCTTCTAACGTGTTCTCCAGATTTCTCACTTGAACGCCGTCCGCTTCAGGCGCCATAAATTTCACTTCTTCTTGGAACCGTGCCTCCCGCACATCCAGTATGTGTTCCAGCTTCCAAACAACACCAGCTGGATCCATACTCGCTGGTCCAATCGTTACGTACTCCAGAAATCTTTCAACCCTAGGAGCGGGATCTTCTTTAGGCTTCCCCAATTTCTTTATGATGGATACAGCGGTCTTTTTTCCTTCATCTCTTATGTATTTTAAGCGAAGCAAAGAGCCTTCCACTTCTCTGAGCATAACATGCAATTGGATGCGTTGCCCATAAAACATGAAAACTACAAAGAATAACATTAGAATAACGTTTAAGACCCACCCTAAATCACCCCCCGGAAACTGCGAAATCCCAGCGAGCATTAACATTTTCACACCTTTGGAAGACGGCACATCTGAGTAATAAATTTTGAGTATTCTCCCTCTACAATTTTTCTTGAAAGTGGTGGGGCTGCCAGCTTTCCCGGTTTCACATAGCCGAAGACTACACTAACGCCGGAAACGGAGCGCAGTTTAACTTCCGAGTTCGGAATGGGTTCGGGTGGTTCCCACGCCCTATGGCCGGCATACCCCAGTTTATCCGTCTACCCGATGTTCATTAAGTTTTCGCTTCGCCCGTAAATGGAAAATCTATATATCGGAACTTCGTCAAAGTCTGGTTGTAGAAGGGGGCCGTAGTCTAGCCACGTCTCATCGAAACGATAAGGCGCTGGAAAGGGATGACGACGGGCTCCAGAATTTAATACACGGGTTTGCGGACCAGCGTTGGGATGAAGAAAATCTGGAGCGGTGAAGAAACCCGTAGGAGCGGAGAAACGCTCTCTGTTTCGGGTAAAGATCGTCGGTTCAAATCCGGCCGGCCCCACCACAAAACTGAACGCCAACGCAATATCGCAACGTTAAAAAAATGTATAAAAATTTTACATAAGATTTTTCTATATGTAGCATATGGGTAGTGTTTGGGTGCGGTGTAAAATCTTTCTGGCTTCTCCCTTCTCGTAGCTGGAAACTAGCAAATTAGCCTCGCACCCATTTTTCAGTTCATTAGCTTACGAGAACAAGTGATAAGTTCTTATAGAGTTGGATTCTAGCCTTATCCGTCAACTGTTTGATTTGGCTTTTACAACGGTTAGACTGTAACTCCTTCTCTTTTAAGGATTTCTCGGGCGACGATTACTCCGGAAACAGATGCTTGTATGAGCCCTCGAGTAACGCCGGCACCGTCACCAGCTGTAAATAGGTTGCGAATTTTTGTTTCGAGACAATCGCTTAGCTCTAGACATGAAGAATAGAACTTTACTTCTACACCGTATAGTAATGTGTCCCCAGAGTGAACGCCAGGTGCAATGTGGTCTAAGGCTTCCAACATTTCACGTATATCCACCAAGTATCGGTAGGGCAGAACAAAACTGAGGTCTCCTGGTGTGGCGTTTTTTAATGTGGGTTCTACAATGCTTCTTTTAATCCGTTCCTCCGTGGAACGTCTTCCCGCTTCGAGGTCACCTAATCTTTGAATAATCACTCCTCCGCCGAGAAGGTTGCCCAGCCGCGCCAAATATTTTCCATAAGCGATGGGTTCCCTGAATGGTTCCGTAAATGATGTGGTAACCAGCAAAGCGAAGTTGGTGTTTTCTGTTTTTCTTTTTGTATAGCTTTGCCCGTTTACAGTTAAGACTCCTTCGTAGGACTCTGCGATAACTTCGCCGTAAGGTGCAACACAGAATGTTCTCACTTGATCGTCGAAAAATTTTGAATAATAAAAGATTTTTGGTTCATACAACGCATTAGTAAGATCTTCTAGAACTGGCGCTTGAACCTCCACTCGAACACCAACATCCACAGGGTTGTTGAGGGTTTTCAACTTCAACGCTTGCGCCTCACATTTTAGCCATTCCGCTCCGCTTCTTCCAGGAGCTACAATCACGTATTTTCCAAAAAATTTTTCACCATCAACTGTTTCTACACCGTCTATTCTTTCACCTTTAACCATCAGCCCTTTCACTTCGGTTTCCATCTGGACGTCCACGCGGTTGTTCAATTTGTCACGCATTTTACGTAGGGTTTTGGCGCACCGTTCAGTGCCCATATGCCGTATTTTCTGTGGAACCAATTTTAAACCAGCGAGGGATGCTTCACGTTCGATTTTTTCAATTTTGTCGGGGTCAGCTCCGTAAACATGTTTGGGTGCTCCAAACTTTAGGTAGACGCCGTCCACGTAGTCGATGAGTTGAGCAAGTTTTTCTCGACCGCAGTACTCGTTAAGCCAACCTCCAACCTCCGTGGACAAGGTAAGTTTTCCATCGCTGAAGGCTCCTGCTCCTCCCCAACCTGACAAGAGTAGACAGGGTTTACAGTTTACGCATCCAACCCCTCGACTGGCTGGACATTTACGTCGCTCCAAATTAGGACCTTTCTCTAAAATTAGAATGGTGAAATCCGACTTTTCAGTAAGCTCAAGTGCTGAAAAAATACCGGCGGGGCCAGCTCCTACAATAATTACGTCGTATTTCAACAGGGTTCCTCCAAAGACCCAAAGTTACATCTAAGAACTACCATAAATTCGTTATCAGGTAATAATGGATACTGTCTTAGAGTCTGTTCTGATAGTGTGAATTTTGTAGTACCTTATGGATAGAATCCCTAAAGCTTTCGATTTCATTCTTCCTCCGCATCCTCCTCATGTTATCCTAGCGATTCCAGTTGTGTAAAGTCTTTCATACTGAAACCTATGATCTGATCTACCTTAAAAACGTTAAAGGAATTACCTTTTAGTCGTAAGCATAAATGCGTAAATGCATAAATGGATATCTCAGCAAATAGGTAACTAGAGGATTAAGGATTTGTAGGCTCAAGGAAGAAGGAGGTCTTATTGTCTGAATCGGAGATTAGCCCTAGCTCAGGGAACTCTCCTAGACAATTGCAGACAACCTTAAGCTATCTACTCCTCAATCCTTCTTCACTAAAGTATACACTGGGTTTCCTTTCTCATCTACTCCTTTCACGATCCATTCCACGCTAAGGTCATCTTGGAGGTCATAATGTATTCTTTGGAAGCATTTAGGATAATAGTGTTTAGAACAACTGTCATTGATGTAGATTGAGCCTATTTAGTCATTAGAGAAGTTCTTTTATTTGTATAGTGTAAATAAATACTTAGTTCTCTAATGTTTGTATTTGGTAAAGAAGATGTTAGCTATGTACTCCGCTTATCTGATAGGTACTAGTTGCCATTTGTTTTCCTCTTCATCGACACATACCCAGCGGTATCGGGGTGCCCCCTCATCTTTATCTGGTTCTACATAGTGAGATAACAAACATTCTTTACAGTAATATTTCCGATTCAACTGAGTTTTAGCGTTTGGGAATTTGAAAGCAAAATCGTTAAGAACCTTACCGCAATCAACACATATTATCTTCTCTATACCTAGCCTAGATAAGAGACCATTGGTGATTCAAAACAAGTTCTGCGACCCATATGAGATCGGCCCTTAGATGCGCAAGAA
>JAYEKF010000106.1:0-23753 GCA_034660895.1 Thermoproteota archaeon
TTTATTCCCTAATTGGTAAAATCACGAAAGATCGTTCTTTACACATTTTTGGTCTGGATGACGAAACTGTTGTTGACGTTCCGTTGGCTGAGTTGAGGCACCATTGGAAGAGTGGGCTGGACGGGGAACGATGAGGAAAGAAGAAATCCGGGTTTGCATCTTGCGGGTGGGTGGAACCAACTGCGACGCAGAAACCAAGCAAACGTTCAATGATCTGGGTGTCCAAGCGGAAATCGTTCACCTCAACCAGATTGTTAAGAAAAGAAACTTGTTGGATTACACTGTTCTTGTGTTTCCAGGCGGCTTCTCCTACGGTGACTACGTCCGAGCTGGAGCTATCTGGGCGAAGAGCATCCTCGCGAAGCTTAACCCTGACTTGAGAAGATTTGTGGAGGAGGAAAGACCAATATTAGGAATTTGTAATGGGTTTCAAGTGTTAGTGGAAGCGGGGTTGCTACCAGGATTCGAAGGAATCAGCGACCACCCTGAAGCTGCGTTAGCATGTAACATTCCACCAGGTTACAATTGTCGATGGGTTTATCTAAAACACGAAAACTCTGGAAAATGCGTTTTCACCCATAAGATTCCGAAAGGAAAAGTGTTGAGAATTCCTGTGGCGCATTCTGAAGGTCGATTTATCTTTTCAAAAGAAAAAGAGAAAAAATATTTAGAAAGATTGTATGAGAACGATCAGTTGGTTTTTCGCTATTGTGATGAAGAAGGCGAATACGCGGAGGGCGAATATCCGGCGAACCCAAATGGGGCCTTCCATGACATAGCAGGTATTTGCAATCCAGATGGAACGATTCTTGGCTTAATGCCGCATCCAGAACGAGCCTATTATGGATGGCAACAACCTGACTGGACTAGAAAAGAGAAAATGCCAAAATATGGTGATGGAAAGCTGATTTTCGAATCTATAGTTGAATATTTGGAGAAGAAGTTATGAAGAAGAAGTAAGGAAATTTCTGTTGCAAATCCATTTTCACCTTTTCCCCTGCATTTTCGCTTCCTAAAGAACAATAAACCGTCTTTCTGGCGAACGTATTCAAAGCCTACTTCAAGTGACGCTTGAATTTCACCTGAGTTTTGAGTAGCGCGCATGGATTAGATCTTTGCTTTTTTGGTTGCTTGTGCGCTTAAGAGGAAAAGATGATTGATTTGAAATTCAATAGTTTGCTGAAAGTGTAAACCCTTTTAGTGGCTCATTTGCCGCATAGATTAGATTCCCATTTACAGTTAATGTTTCAGTTTTAAGTAAGGAACGCACCATTTTTTCTTCCATGATTTTTTCTTGCAGTTTTCGTCTAATTTCTTTGATCACCTGAATTTTCTTGGAGTATGGGATGCTCAATAAATCATTTTTTTCAGGTTTTTTATTACGCCAAACCATGCTAAACCCTCTATCCCGATTTATATCGCATATCTTAATAAATCCGTTGCTTTAACTATCGACATATATCAAAAAACGACATATTAGCAACACTGGAAAAGAATAAGCGCACGCAAATCACAAACATAAAAAAAGGAAAAAAGGTTTGCGGGAGATGTTTCCACCGTGTAATGCCAAACTGCCTAAATATCTTACCATTCCAGTTAAATGTGGGTTATGACATGAAGAATGAGGAAATAAGTCGTATGGTTAAAGAATGGTTTGCCAAAGGGGTGAATCATGAATGGCGACGCTTGAAACAAGACCCATACCATCAAATCGAATTCTTAGTAACCATGCATTTCCTAGCGAAGTACCTGCCAGAGAAGGGTTTAATACTAGACGCTGGTGGAGGACCTGCAAGATACACCATAGAACTGGCCAAGCAAGGTTATGAAGTGATACTTTTAGACATAGTTCCCGAAATGTTGAAAGTGGCAGAGCGAAAAATCCGACGAGCTGGTGTAAAGAAAAAGGTAAAGCAAATCATTGAAGGATCTATCGAAGATCTATCCATGTTTCATGACGAAACCTTCGATGCTGTCCTTTGCTTGGGAGCACCTTTATGCCACCTACTCGACCAGCAACAAAGAGAAGCAGCAGCTAAAGAGCTCACAAGAGTGGCAAAGCGAAATGCCCCAATCTTCGCATCCGTGATAAGTCGGCTAGGACTCCTCAAGACCTTTCTAATCAGGTTTCAACACGATATACATCAAGCCAAGAACCAGCTAGAAGTTGGGAATTATATCCCAAGTGTTCATGGTGAAGGCTTCACTGCAGCTCATTGGTTTCTACCAGAAGAACTTCGCCAACTCTTCGAAGCTCAAGGCGTGAAAGTGTTAGAGATGGCTGGTTTAGAAGGATTATCTTCACATCATCAAGAAGAAACGAACAGGCTGTGCAATGATAAGGAAAAATGGAAAATCTGGCTGGGAGTCTTACTCGAAACCTGCACGCATCCAGCTGTCATAGGGAGCTCAGAGCACTTCCTAATTGTAGGTAAGAAAACCTGCTAAATACATTCTTCACCACAAAAAAGGGAAGTTTGCGGGAGATATCGCCGCTTTCAACAGAAATCACTGTATTCTTGGCTAATCAATTTTCGAAGTTTTTCAGGCGCTGAGTCGCTAGAATGCGGTTATACTTCACGTAGGTCTAAAAGTCTTGGCAGTCCTACTCTTGCACCCACTTTTTCTATACAACGTGAAGCAACAAAATTTCCAAGTTTTCCGCAGTCACGAAGGTCTTTGCCCTTGATTAAGCCATATAGAAAGCCGGCGGAGAAGGCGTCACCGGCGCCTGTGGTGTCCACAACTCTCACATGACACGGCTTCACTAGGTGGCTTTCCTTGCCATTGCTAACGTAACATCCCTTTTTACCCAACTTCACCACCACCACGCTTACACCGTTCTTAATCAGAACTTCAGCGCCTTTCCTGTAATTCTTTCCAGTGAGCAGTTTTAGTTCCGTGTCTTTCGGAAGCATAACAAACGTTCTTCTTATAATCGGCTTTAGCGAGGCGAAACCCTTTCTGGCGTAAAGAATTCCAGGGTCAAAACTCACTTTAACGTTTTCCGGAAGCTTTCTCACCAGTTTTTTCTGAGCCTTAAACGATTTTTCTCCTACGAAAGATGTCAGGTGTAGAAACTTGGTTTGACTGATGTATTCTGGGTTGATTTCATTGAATTTTATGGTGTCGTTTACCCCGGGGTCGACATACAGCGCTCTTTCACCTTTTGGGTCAACATAACCCATCGCCACTCCGCTTCTACCATGCTTCGCAACTATTACTCCTTCCGTGTCAACACCTTCCTTCTTGAAATCGTCAAAAAGAAGCTTTCCCTCACGGTCTTCCGCCACTTTCCCTATGTAACCAGTTTTCAATCCCAGTTTCGCCAAGCCTACCACAGTATTTGCAGCTGAGCCTCCGCAGGACTCCGTGAAGCTTGTAACGAAGCTTTCCTCCTCTTTCCCCGCGATACGGTTCACTCTGTAAAGCTTGTCAACGTTTAGAGCGCCGAAGCCGATAACGTCGAAGGTTTTCATTTGAACAGCTCACGGAGGTAAATCTTATATTTCCCCAGCTTTCCTCCATAATTTCCCGCCGAAATTTTCATAACTCCCTCTACATCACGCACGGCTTCAATACCTGCCTTCATAGCCTTCTTCACCGCATTCATAGAGACGCTGTTAATGACAATTTCAGGAATGTAATTCACACCTTCAGGGACTTTCGACTCTTTTCCTAACCGTTTTCTAAGCGAGGGGCAGTAAGGGTGGTTGGTGGTTGGGCCTATCCAAGGAAACTTGGTTTCTGGTTTGGAGCCTGCTGAACAAACATCGAATGGGGTGATCACTCCGTCCACTTCGTTTATGGCTTCCAACGCCCTTTTCCCTCCCTTCACCACCGCTTTTTTTGTTTGACACATGTACCAGAAGTTGGCGCCCATCACTCCTCTCGCATAACCGAGGTAACGCTCAATTTGGAAGTCAGGAACCATAATGGGTACAACGATTATTTCACGTCCACAGCGTTTCTCCGTCCATTCAAAGCCGTCCCCGCAATGCCCAACCCTATTCATCATATCCAATTTTCCCTCTGGATTATGAAGTAGGTCGAAAACAGCGGTGAAGGGTTTCACAAGAACGTCTTGGCGTATCCGATACGACAATTCCTTCTCAAATCGATCAACCGATTTTTGTAAAGGTTTTCCCTCGTCGATTCCAGCCCAAAACTGTAAAACGGCACCATGACGCTGGTCAGGTGTTTCCTTTTCATCCAGCCACTTTTCAACACCTCCTTCAATTCGGCCGATAACGATGGATGGTGTGGATGTGGCGTCTTCAACTGCTTTTCTTAACGTTTCTCTGTCGTCTGCTGTAACAATCACTCGGCAATATAATCCCTCGAAAACCTCAGCGTACGTGTCTTCAATTTTTGCCAGTTTAACCAAGTTCACCCCAACCTTCCTACAGTTTCTCCCCTCACTTTCTTTCGGAAAGCACAACTTTTCTCACTTAACTTTTCTCTATTGTCATCTGTGATTATCTTCACTTCGGGAAGTTTTTCCGGATACAATTTCAGCACATTCTCTAGTAATTTAAAATCACTGCAATGTTTTTTCAACACAGAATGCCCCCACGTCTCCACCAACCCGATGGCACCCTGTCTGCCAGACCGGTTGAAAACATCTGCTAGAACGGATGTTATAACTGTGTTGTCTGCAAGAACAGCTATTTCCGCCTCCCGAACCGCGTATTCGTTGCCGTTGAAAGAAACTGTCAAGCCCCCGTTCTCCTTAACAAGTTGGAAGGACGCCACGTCTGTGATGCTGTCACCCACATACATCACGTCGGTGAGTTCGCTGTCAAGTTTCTTCACAATTTCTTGCACCGCTCCAGCCTTTTCTTCTCCGCCAACTGGATTAACCTCCTCCAAAATCTTTCCCGACTCCATTTTTGGGATTTCTTCCCAGAAAATTTCATTTAACCTTTCTATCGTCTTTCGGTCTTCATCAGAGAAGTCGTTCAGAGACTCGGCGTTTTTTGGGATTTTAATCATAGACATAGCGGCGATTTCTTTTCGAAGTTTCTTCAACCGTTCTTTTTCCCCTTGGCTAATTGTGTATTTATCGATGTCTAGTTTTGTGCAGTAGGTGTTTTCGTAGGGGAACCCGGTGAAATCGCATAATGCATGTATGTAGGGTTGATAGCTGGTACTAACGATGAAAGCATGCATTCTACTGCTCACAAATTGTAGTGTTCCCTCGGCGCCTGAAACCGGCAACAAGCTTTCCGCCGAGTACTCCCGCACCTTTCGGTTAGTCGCTTCGTAGGCTTTCAAAAAAGGGATAACCAGTTTCAATGTGGTGCCAGTTTTATATCCTGGTTTTTTAACCACATCAGCCAGCGCATCATCGTATTTGCTGATTAAGGCAAAAACTTTGTCTCCGTCGGGAACGAAATGAGAGGTTAACTCGAAGGCGTTGTCGTTTTTCGATATGGGGCCTTCACAGTCGGAAACGAAAATTCTTCGGCTGTTCAAATTTTGCGCCTCAACTTTTCCATGTGTTTTATGCTACGTTGGATATGCTCTTTAGACGCAATGTCGGTTCGGTGCCAAAGCGCCCCGCCTTTAATTGTTTGGAGGCCGTGTAAAGAAATTTCTCTTGCATCTTGAATGTTGTCTCCAACGCCAACAACGCAAACAGACCTCGAGCTAAGCGCATAGGTTTCGCTGTTCCGTAGCTCCATAGACGCGGGATACACGCGAATTCGGTTTCCATACTTTTCGCTCAGATCATATGCTCCACTTAGGTTCACGGGTTTACTTATTTCATCTTTGTTTACACGTTCTGGGAACACGTTTATGAATCCACCGTAGTTTGGCGGCGCTTTGTAAATCACCACAGTTGCCTTGTCCTCTAGTTTCACTTGAGTTAAGTTTCCTTCTAACATCTTAAAGCATACATCGATGAAGTCATCTTTCAGTAGAGGCAGAATGTTCTGTATTTCTGGATCTCCGGGACGACTGTTGTTTTCTAAAATTTTTGGTCCGGTGGCTGTGTGAATAAACGCTACGTAAAAGGGCATACCTCTCAAACCAAGATTGCTTTCGTTTCCTCTCCATTTTTCGAAGATCCGGTTTACAATTTTAATCTCCTTTTCTCTATCTGCAGGGGTTAAGAACGGCAGTAGGTCGCCGGTGTTTTTGTAGCAGCCCATTCCACCCGTGTTAGGACCTTTGTCGCCGTCGAACGCTCGCTTATAGTCTCGTGTTTCCGGCAGAGGAACTAAATGTTTTCCATCGCAGAAGGCTTGAAAGCTGGATTCTTCACCCTCAATTTTCTCCTCAATAATTACTGGGCAGTATTCATAGCTGGATAGAAAATGTTCAAAGAGTTTTTCGCGTGTGTTAAAGTGGTCGCCCCAAACTCCCACCCCTTTTCCAGCGGCAGGGATATCCGGCTTCACCGCCACTTGATTATTCAGTTCATCTAGCCACTTGTAAACATCCCTTTTTACGTCGGCTATGCTGTCATAGTTTTGAGGGTCAAACACTTTGAACCGCGGGTTCACCTCAGGAACAACTCTCTCAAACAGACGCCGCTGCGCAACCTTGCTTCCTTCAATAGCGTATTCTCTGGTGGGGCAAATCATTGGTACGCCTGTTTCTTTTTCAACACGATTTCTTACGCCGTTGATGATTGGTTTCTCTGGACCCACAATTCCGAAGTTAATTTTGTTTCGATGTTTCTTGGCAAACCTGCAAATATCATCCACATTTAAGTCGGGGATAACAACGTGTTTCGTGGCTTTTTTTAAGTTGAAAGGGTTTTTCTGTTTGTCCGCTACATAAATTTCTACATTGTAGTTTTGGTTGCGAGTGAACGCGTCGATTATGGCTGTTGCCCTGGAACCATAGGAAACTACAAGGACGCCGACTTTCTCCATCACCCACTCTTCCGCAAATATGAAAACAAAGTTATTATTTTTAATTTTCTAAACAGTTCGCTCCAGCACATCAGCAGCTTCGTAGATTCTTGCGTTTTCTTTGTATCCTTTTTCAAATCTTTTCCACATTTCATCGGCTAGTTTCTGCGCGAGTGGAGTAGGATACTTACGGGTGAGGCAGGCCAAGCATAACTCATTTTTACGCATGCCTGTGGCTCGTACAAAATTGTCTATTGACTGATAGTGCACGCCGTCCGCTCCAAGGAGTTCAGCAATTTCATCTGCGTCATGTGTGGACCCTATGAGCTCTCCGTAAGTGGCCATGTCAATTCCGTAGAAGCATGGGCTTATAATTCGTGGGAATGTAATAAACAAGTGCACTTTTTTGGCGCCTGCCTTTCTTACTCTATCTACTATGGTTCTCATGGTGTCGCCTCTGACAATGCTGTCATCTACTACCAAAACGTTTTTTCCCTTCAATTTTGGACCTAAAATGTTAATTTTTCTATCCAACGTGGCATATCGTTCTTTGGGCAACAAAATGAACGCCCGCTCCGTCACGAAGCGATGTCTCCTTAAGGCACGTTCCCAACGTATGCCTGTTTCCTCATGCAATCCCCACGCGGCGTCGTCGCCTGTCTGAGGAATTGAAATAACAATGTCTCCGTTTTTAACAACGTCCGAATATTCCCTTGCTAGGTTTCTCCCAAACTCTTCCCTCACTTCATAAACGTATTTGCCGTTCAGCTTAGAGTCAGGTCTAGCGAAATATGCAAACTCGAAGGCGCAGAACGACCTTTTCTTTTCTGTAATTAGCTGTTCCCGCTTTAAACCATTTTCAGAAGCAACCACTAATTCGCCTGGGGCTATCTCAAAATTGTATTCAAGATTATTGATGTCCAATCCAACGGTTTCGGAGGAAAACGCACAGGTTTTCCGATTTTCGCTGCACCCAGCGCATAGCGGGCGGATTCCATGCGGATCCTTAAAAGCAAAGAAGTCCCCTTTTTGGGTGATGCCCGCCACCGAGAAGGCACCTTCAATTTCTTTCATGCAAGTTTTCACAGAAGAGGTTAAATCCTCACTTTTTTTAAGTTCGATCAGCAGTTTCCTGCAAATTAGTTCTGCGTCGCATTCGTAACGAAATTCTGGGAAGGTTTCTTGGATTTCCCTTTTCATTTGCGAAGTATTCACGACGTTGCCGTTGAAGGAGACAGCTACTTTAAATTTCCCTGCTTCAGCAAATGCGGGTTGTATGCCCTTTTTTAATGAACCTCCATTTGTTCCGCCTGACGTGGTGTAACGGATGCTGCCAACACCTATGTAGCCCGGCATTCGTTTCAGCCAGCTCTGAACCTCCTCCCTTTTTATCTTTGGAACTAAATCCAAACTTTTATGAACATGGAAATTTCCATCGTAAGTTACGAAACCATGCGATTGATGACCACGGTGATTTTGCACTCTTAAACCCCAATAAATATGTGAAAATATGGGGCGGCGCTCAAAGTTAATGGCTCCGAAGACTCCGCATGCAATTTTTAAACAATCTTTCATATTTTTATGTACATGAACTAAGTATTTATCAACTTTTGTGACAAAAACGTGTAAAAGAAGCATCGGGAAGAAACAGCGTAGAACAATTCTGAAAGCTTAGACTGCGCCAATAAACAGCTGATAAACGTTAAATTTTAGCGGAAAACAACAACCGTAAGGAAATTTGAGAGAGGTAAAACAGCGCCTATTTTTAACACTTCTTACAGTTAGAAACACATTTATAAAAATTTAATTCTCTCTCTCAAAAATACTTCCTTATAACCTCTCTATTTTTCTTTTCAACCTCTCCGCCCGCGCCAAAATATTTTATAGTTCTTAAATTCATAGTCAAAATCAGGTCTTGGTTTTGTCTGAAGAAGCAAAGCGGGTCTATCTTCAAGCGAAAACTAGAGAGGCAAAAAGAAGATGAGGCAAGTGCGAGCCGCAGATGAGGTAGTGTGGTATTATGACACAAAATCGAAAACCTATAATGAAACATTCGACACTCTATACTTCAAAATCTATGACGTAATCACGTGGAAGTATCTTGACCCATACGTACCTACAAACTCTGACGCTCTGGTTCTTGATGCCGGAGGTGGAACTGGTCGCTGGTCATTTCGCATGGCAAGAAAAGGTTGTAAAGTAGTTCTAATGGATATTTCAGAAAAGATGTTAGAAATTGCCACCAAAAGAGCGAGAAAGGAAGGTCTTCAACACAAAATAATCATCAAGAGAGGCGATATTACAAAAACAAGCTATGCTGATGAAAGCTTTGATATGATTCTGTGTGAACATGCCCTTTTCCTTTTTAAAGACCCTGACATTCTCTTAAAGGAATTAAGGCGGGTTCTGAAGAAGAAAGCTCGATTAATAATTTCGGCACCAAATCGCTATGTTCAATCTTTGGTTTCGTTGCCAGAAAAACCAGCCTTAAGCAACATGGACAACGCAATTGACATTCTATTTCGCAAGAAACATCGCACAATGACCAAACAGGGAAAAGTCAAGATTTACACTTGGACTCCAAACGAGTTTAGAAAAATGCTAGAAAGAAACGGATTTCAAGTGGAAAAGATTGTTGGAAAATGCGTAACCATGCCTCTGCGAATTTCACCGAAGCTGTATACGACAAAGAAGTATCCTAAAGACTTATTCAATGATATACTAAAATTTGAACTTGCTTTATGTGAGAAACCGGATGCATTATCATTGGCGGGACATTTACAAGCAATAGTTTGTAAACAACCCCTCGAAAACAGAACTAAATCCGCTTCTGGATACTGGTTCTAAGAAAAGTTTTTGAAAATTCTTGCTTGTATTTTTAGTAATTTAAGGAAGGAAGGAAATAAAAATTTAATTCAATAATTGTGAGGAAAAGTAAAGATGAGTTATGGAGAAAGATGGAAAGTTTTAGCAGATATGGTCACCTGGTTTCGAAATAAGGGAAAAACTATTCCCGAGAATGTGCTGAAAGATTTGCGTTCAGCTAAAACCATGATGCAAGTTCTGAAAGTAGACCCCACGTACATTGAAAACGTCCAGAAAATTGAGGGTTACCTCCAAAGCGTAGAATCTAAACTTATCCTTATGGTCCAAGAATGGTTCGGGGAAAAATTTGTTGAAGAATGGATAAAAAAGCTGGGGGAGGCTGGGAAAAAAGGATACGAAGAAGAGAGAAGAAGATTAGGGGTTTCAAGGTTTATTCCCGGGCTTCCGAGAGGTGAACATTGGGTGCGGGTTCAGGTTTCCGAGGGTGTCTCCCAAAAAGACATAGAAAAGTTAGCTAAAAGAAATAAACTTTCACATAAAATGCAAAAAGATGGTTATATGCTCGTGTATGGTGACAAGGAACATGTAAAATCTTTTGTTAAAGAAATGGCTGAAAAACAGCGTAGAATGAGATGAAAATAGAAGGGTTTGATGCGTAACAATTAAAACGCTTCTCTAACTATTCTATAGAACAATCTTATATTAAAAAAAGTGGTTAATGAGTTGCAACCCGTAAAAAGACGGTAGGGCGGCGGCTTCGAGAAAATGCCGTACATTAAAAAGATTGAGCTAAGAGGTTTCAAATCCTTTGGTCCAGATAACGTGAGAATCACACTGGACAAGGGTTTCACCGTCATTACAGGTCCAAATGGAGGTGGAAAAAGCAACATTGTGGACGCGGTTTTGTTCGCGTTAGGTGAATTAAGCACAAGGAGAATGCGCGCCGGCAGTTTGAAAAGTCTAATTTTTCACGGTTCTCCTCACGCGAAAGTGAAAAAAACCAAGTTTGCGAGGGTATTGATGCAGTTTGACAACAGCGACGGGAGGATACCCGTCGAAACCTCCACGGTGACTATATCACGCGCCGTCAGCGAAGACGGAAAAAGCACCTACCGCCTTAATGGAAGAAGAAGTTCAAGGTCTCATATCCAAGATGTACTTTCCATGGCTGGAATAGGCTCAACAGGACACAACGTTGTATTGCAAGGAGCCATCACCCGAATGGCTGAGGTTTCATCAACCGACCGTAGAAAAATTGTTGAAGACTTGATTGGAATCGGGCAGTATGACGCAGAAAAGGCGGATGCGGAAGAAAAACTCAGAGCGGCGGAAATCTCTATCCGCATGGCTATGGGTCGAATCGATGAAGTGCAAAAAAGAGTGGATACCCTAGAGAGGGAACGCAACGAGTTGCTTCATTACCAATTCATCCAAAACGAGGTCAAAAAATTTGAAGCTGTAAAACTCTTTCACCAAATCTCCCAGATTGAAAGGAAGATAGCCAATCTCTCATCAAAAATTGAGGAGATTAGGAGCAGAGTTGAAAAGCTGCGAGAATTAAGGGAGGAGCTTCGATTGCAACGTCATGATACCGAAAAGAAGTGGAGGATGCTTAGCGGGGAAATCGTGGAGGAAGGTGGCTCACGAGTTGCTAAGATTCAAATCGAAATCGGCGGTTTAAAATCGAAGATTGTTGAGTTAACGAGCAAAATTAATGCTGGAACCGCCAGCGTTGAAGGGCTTATAAAAGTTCAGGAGAACAACCTTCAACAACTGGAAATGATTAGAAAGGAGATTGCTGAAAACCGTAAGAGAGTTCAGAAATTAAAACGCACACGTAAACACATGCTCACGGAAATCCAGTTAAAACAGTCTCAAGAGGAGTATCTTGCCGAAAAAGCAGCGCAACTTTGGCAGGACCTTGACAAGAACAGCGAGGAAATTCAAGGAATCGAGGAGCAGTTGGACAAACTTTCGCAGAAACTTATTCGTCTAAAAAGCGACTTCGCTCAAAACCGAACCACCATCCCAATTCTTTCAAAGAGGCTAAACGAACTCAAAAAGCGTAAAGAAAAGTTTATGTCAACTCTTGATGAATTAAAAAAATCTCAAGACGACCTTAAGGAAGTACAGAAAGAACAGAAGAGACAGTTAAAGGGTTTCCAAAAAGCTTTGGAAAAGAAAATTTTGGAAAAGAAAGCCGTGGAACAAGAAATAAGGCAGGCGGGAAAAATTGCTGACTCCGCCCGGGAAGCAGTAGTGGAGTTTGTCGCCCAACGTGAGATGGCTGAGAAAGTTGCAGCGGAGGAAAAAGCGCTTAGGAACATTGAGGAACTTGTGGAGCTCGGTGTGATTTCCGGGGTACACGGGCGATTACGAAACTTAATCAAAATAGACAATAGATACAGGCAAGCGGTTGAAGCAGCGGCGGCTGGATGGCTGGATTCCCTTGTAGTTCGCGATTTTGATGCAGCGTTCACTTGCGCTGAAACATTAAAACGCCTAAAGCTTGGCAGAATCAAAATTATTCCACTTCAAGAACTTTCGAACCTCCAATCTTCACAAGCTCCAGAAATCGACGGGATTAATGGATCCGCCGCGGCGCTAGTGAAATGCACAAGAAAGTATGAGCCGGCGATAACATTTGTTTTCGGGGATACCGCAGTTGCGATGGATGACAAAACTGCTCTAACAGTTTCCCGTGAAGGCTATCGAACAGTTACATTGGACGGAAACCTGTACGAAGCGGGTGGAGGTTTAGAGGGAGGTTACTACCGCGCCCCCATAAACTTCTCCGCTATCATCCCAAGCGAAGCGGCCATAAAAAGTTTAGATCAAGCTGTGGATGCCCTTCGAAAGCATTTGACAACAAGAGGCGCTCATCTGACTTCATTCGAAGAGGAAATTGATGAAACTCGTGTAAAAATCGCTCGATTACCCAAAACAGTCACTACTTTGGAAGATGAAATTAACCGTGTAGGCAGAAACATCAAAAGCACACGGCGGAACATCCGCCGTATCGACAAACGTGTTAAAAATTTTCGAGAGCTTCTGGAGAAGAAGCAAACGGAGAAAAATCTTCAGAAGGCGGAGCGTAAGGCTGTCGCGAAGCAGATGTGGAAGCTTCGGTCTCAACTGGCTGCGCTACGGCGGAAAACCGATCCGGTTCAGATTCAAAAGATGGAAGTTCAAAGAAACAAGTTGAGTGAAGAAACCATCGGGCTTAGACAAGAGCTTGTTAGTGTTAAAACTGAACTTTCAACCCTTCAATCAAAATATGACAACGTTCTCAGGTTAGCCCGTAAAAACATTAAAGTTCAGCTTAGAAAGGTGGAGAACCAACTAGCGAGAGAGAAAAGGGAGGTTAAGGAGGCCCTCGAACATAAAGAGCATCTTAAGGAAGTGGTTTCGAAGCTAGAGAAGGAGAGAGAGGAGCTTTCTCACACAGTTTTGTACGCAAAGGATGAGTCGAAAAAGTTCACGACAAAAATTGATAGTATCGATGAAAAGTTGGATAAAATAAACAAGGAGTATGAGCAAGCAGACCAAATATACAACCAGCTGAAGCTTGACGTTCAAACTTCTCAATTTAGATTGGAGCAGCATCAAAGCCGGTTAAGGGAACTGGGCTACGAAAAACCGTTGAAGGTAACGCGGAAACAACTGGAGCGAGCAGAAGTGTCGCTTAAAATGATGAGGTTGGAGCAGGAACGTTTAGGCGCCGTCAACCAACTAGCTCTTTCGCACTATCGAGAGCAAGCCTCAAGGTACAAGCAATTATCTCTCCGTATGAATAAGCTTGAGCAGGAAAAACAGGCGATTCTCTCATTCGTGGACAAAGTTGAAAAGGAAAAACATAGAGTGTTCATGGGCGCCTTCAACCGAATAAACGAAGACTTCAGCAAATACTTTGCAAAGCTTACGGCTGGTGGAGAAGCTGTGCTGAAATTGGAAACGCCGGAGAACCCGTTTTCAGGAGGCATCGACATGATGGTTCAGTTCCCAGGAAAACCCTTCATCCTAGTGAACGGAGCGAGCGGTGGAGAGCGGTCGGTAGCGGCGACGGCATTCCTGTTCGCCCTGCAAGATTTCACGCCAGCCTCCTTCTATTTGCTAGATGAAATCGACGCACACTTAGATGCGCTTTATGTTGGAAAACTCAGCGAACTCCTCGTTGAAGATGCGGAGAAGGCGCAGTTTATCGTAATAACGTTGAAACCAGAGATGGTAGAAAAAGCGGGAAAAGTGTACGGTGTATACGAACAGAACGGTGTTTCACATGTTGTTTCCGCTGCCCTCCAGGAGGCTGCTTAATTGTCCACAACGGTTTCCATTCAGAAACCGTTCTACTTCCAGCCGCCTTGGAATATCCTCTTCAACTTCCGTGAGCTAGAAAGAATAACACCGTGGGCTGTCAACATCTCCTTTCTGTTGAGGTCATTCCTAGAAGAGATGGAGAAAAGAGGTGAAATTGACTTTCGAGCTTCCGGCGTGGCAGTGGATTCCTCCGCATCCATCTACTTGAGGAAATCTAAGCTTCTTCTGAAATTGGAGGAGCCGCCAGCTCCTCCGAAAATCCGTGAGGAAATTCTTCTTCCTGCTTTGTCGCTTCCACTCCGCTACGAACTGACTTCAACCACCATCCAGAACTTGCTGGAAATGTTAGATGAAGCATTAAAAGGTGAACATTCACTTCCATTAAAGGCGTATTTAGAACCTCCTCCGCCTTCACCACCAGAAATTCTCCCTCAAATTGACAGGCATCTGATGGAAATTGAGAAACAGATGGAAAAATTTTATCGTTCTTTGCTACAACTCACAAAGAAGGGGGCAACAATCGCTTTTTCCAAGATCATACTTGGACTTAAAAAGTTGGAAGTGGTCAGAAAGTTCATTCTTTTACTCTTTTTGGCACAGGGAGGAAAAGTAAATTTGTGGCAAGAAAAAGATTTTGGTGAAATCTATATCACCCTCAGCGAGGAGGGAACGGTTGAAGGAAACAGAGCAGAAATCGTCTAAAGCCTCGCTTGAACAAGCAAAGCTGAAACATAATTTAGCGTTAGTTGAAGCAGCGCTTTACGTAACTGACCGCCCTTTAAACTGGAAAAGGCTAGGTTATCTTGTCAAAACACGTTCAAAAAACAAAGTGAAACAGCTGATAGAAAAGCTTAGTGAAGAATATGAAAACAGGGATAGCGCCCTTGAAATTTTACAAGTTAAAGACGACAAGTTTGTTTTGCAATTAAAATCCGAATACGCCCCAAAGGTTCGCAGGTTTGCCATGAAGCCGAAACTTTCCAGCGGTCCGTTAAAAACCCTCTCCTACATTGCTTATCGACAGCCCATCCTTCAAAAAAAAGTAGTAAAGGTTCGTGGAAGCCACGTTTACAGCCACATCAAAGAACTGGAAGAGCGAGGCTTAATTGTCTCAGAGAGAACTGGACGCACAAAACGTTTACGCACCACTGATTATTTCGCCGACCACTTTGGTTTCAGTCATAATGTAGGAGCGATGAAAAGACAATTGAAAAGCCTGTTTGAAGACCTCGCTAAGCGGAAACCAGAAGAGATAGAAGAGGAAGAGCCTTCGACCGAAAGCAGATAAAGGCTTATATGTTGAGTTTCGGTAGTTTCCTTAGCGATTGGTCCAGAGATGATGTAGTTGTCAGTTTGGCACGGAAACCTTCACAAAAGGAAACCCTCAGGTGGCAAAAAACGCCCACACCGAACGAAAAGAAGGTTCGAGACCGGCTCCTTCCCCACTGAAACAATGCTGGGCGAACCCAAACGGAAGGTAAATCGCCGCCGAGGTGGCAACGTGAAAGTCCGGGTGAGAAGAGAACAATACGCATGTGTCTCTAATCCGAAGACCGGGAAAACTAAACGAGTAGAAATTCTCCGTGTAATGAAAAACCCTGCCAGCGTGGACTACAATCGTCGAGGAGTTATCACGAAAGGCGCCCTCATCGAAACCAAGTTAGGAACAGCGCGAGTAACATCTCGCCCCGGCCAAAACGGAGTAATCAACGCAGTTCTCACACCCGAGTAGCTCATTTCTTCAAGCTTCATCTAAGGTTTCAGCGTTTTAACGCAACTTTTAAGAGATGTACCATGCGTTCTAGATTACTTAAACAATAACTTAATATACCGCCGTCTATTTTCACGTAACAATAAAACGCATTGGCCTAACACAGTTTCTTACTGTGACAATCTTCAAGTCGGAGCATAAACACTTTCATCCGATTTTCAAGAAAAAAAATAATGTTAAAAAAAAGGAGGTAATAATATGAAAATTCATTTCCTCGGAGGAATCCGAGAAGTAGGTGGCTCCTGCATCGCCGTCGAAACCGACGATGCAAAAGTTGCCCTAGACTACGGAATCAAGGTTGGAGAAAAGGTTTCCGACCAGTTTCCGAAGGATTTCGACGCAGTAATCATCAGCCACGCTCATTTAGATCACTCCGGCAATCTCTTAAGCCTGTCCCGAGTGAATCCGGTGATAGTTGGGTCAGAAATAACCCGTGATGTCACCGCCGATCTCCTACGCGACATGATAAAAATTCAGCACATGAAGGGAAACCACTTCCCCTACAACAACCGGGATGTAGATGGTATCAAAAAATCTTGGTGGGTTCGAGACTCCATCGCCTTGCCTGGAATGTCAATCCAATTGTATTCAGCGGGGCATGTCGCCGGGGCGAAAATGACCAGCATCCACGCTGATGGAAAAGAAATTTTGTACACAGGGGATTTTTGTCTTCACGACACCGAAATCTTGGAAGGAAGCAAACCAGAAAATCTTCCAAAAAAACCTGATGTGTTGATTATTGAGTCAACTTATGGAGGGAAAACTAGACTGCGAAGAAGCGAATTAATCGACCAGCTTTTCAGACAAATTCTCAGCACAATTGAGAGAAAGGGAAACGTTTTAATTCCTGCATTCGCCTTCCACCGAAGTCAAGAAATGGCTAAGAGAATCGACCAAGCTATGGAGGACGGTGTCCTACCGAACTACCACGTTTACACCATATCCAAACTAGCGCACAAAATCACGGGATACTTCAACTACTACAAGCAGTTCTTCACGGAAAAAATCCAAAAACAAAAACAACCCTTCAAATACCGACATGTGAAGCAGCTTCGCCGAACCGAGCAAATTAAGGAGCCCGCCATAGTCATCTGCACCTCAGGTTTCGGCCACGCAGGTGCAAGCCTTCACTTGCTAACTGAATGGGCGGCGGATGAAGACAATTCCGTTGTCATAAATTCAGGTTATCTTCCACCAGAAAGTCCACTAAAAATCGCCAAAGAAAAAAGGGAACTCATCGAAAAGGGAAACAAAATTTCTGTCCAAGCAGAAATGAAACAAATTGAGCTTTCCGGCCACGCTGACCAAGGGGAACTCATTCAACTAGTAAGGGCATTGAAGCCTAACAGGACTTTTCTTGTTCACGGAGAACTAGAGCAAGCGCAAGCTCTTTCCGAAAAAATTTCAGGAATAACCGAAGTGTACATTCCAGAAATAAAAGAAACTATCGCCATGTAACATCCATTTTTAAAAAAGGAAAACTCCGTTACCATCATATTTTAAGAGAGCCTAAAACACAGATTCTCGAACGAGGATAAGCCTTAAGATATTTGAAAAACGTTGTCAATCCGAAATGGAAAGATGAAAGCGATGGAAAGGAAAATTCGGATGATAGTTAAAGCGGTTTTGTTTGATAGAAGAGTGGTTTTACCAGGCTTTCTGCTTTTGGCGGTTGTTTTTCTAGATTTTCTCTTTTTACACCCAATTATTTCGGAGCTTGACGTACTCGAGCACTTCCTATTCGGGTTCGTGTTGTCAGAATCCGCAAGCAAATCTACAAGTGCTGCAGGTTTGGATAAGCGTCTAACTGGAAGACTTAATAAAAGAAGTGTACGTCAAGCAGATCTACTCATCCGGCTACTCGGCTTCCTACTCATCGGCGGTTTATTGTGGGAATCTTGTGAACGCTTTCTTTTTCCTATGTTTGGAGCCGCGTATGACTCGTTCTTTACGTTGCCGATCACCTTGCATAACATTGATGGCGCAGTAGACGTGACCGTTGGAATTTTAGGGTGCATTACGGCTTGGTACACGGAGAAGTTTTAATGTATCGCCGTTGATATAGAATATTCAAAACTAACCGCTTAGTTGCACAAGAGAAGATGCTTATGAAGGAAACCGTCGGCTACATCGTGTCAGCCGTTCTATTTCTCTTCGCAGTTGTTCTCGCTAAACTGTTAGCATTCACACCCGCACGATTAGCTGCGAGCATACTTCTTTTTCTGGCGGGACTTGGAATACTATACTACGTAAGGAGAAAACCGCGGACACGACCTCCGCCTACGCAGATTACCGAAGCTATTATCCAAGAACTCCCTGTTCAAGAGCTCAAAAAATGGTTTAAACAAGAGACTCGTAGCGTTGTTGAACCACTTAACACTGAAGGAAAAAGACTGCTTGCTGAAATCAAAGGCAAACTTGACAACGTTCAAAAAACTTGCAGCGAGGCGGTGGAGGCTGGTGAAAAGGAAATCGAACGCGGCGAGAAACCACATAAAGGTAGGGGAATGCGGAAAGTAGCGAGGTACTTTCTTGAAGTTGTCCAAGATGTCAACGTTCCAGAACAAGTGTCTTTTAAAACCCTTAATGAATTAAGTATCGATTTAACGGAAACGTTGAATGCGGTGAGGCGGGCTAGAGCTATTTGGTTTCCATTGATTTCACCCATGTTCATCCTTGGGCGAAAAAAACTTGACGGCAGCTTTGGAGAAATTGCAAACTCGCTTAAGAACTTGAAATCTTTCTTGTCAACCGAATATTCAAAAGCAAAGAAAATTGAGGACACGTTTTTGATGATCGATGAGCTTTCCGAGTCGCTCGATAAACTAGAAAAGGCGAGTGAGAAGAAGAGGGCAACGGAGTCAGCTGTGAAAAAGTTAGCGAAAAAGATTGAAAATCACCAGCGAAAAATCACTGAGATTCAAACAAAAAGCAAAATCGCGGATCTTACCGCTGTGAATAAGAAGGCCACTAAGTTAGAGAGGAAGGTAAAGCATTCCTTGCGTCGCCTTAGAAAACCCCTCATGAAGCTGAAACATTCACATTCAAGTACTGAAGAGAGCTTTCCCCCGCTAAGCACACCGAAACTGAGTGAGTACCTAAGTAATCCCTTCTTGGCATTGGCTACTGAGGAAAAGGGGTATCCAATCTTGAAGGAAATTCTCCGAATCTTGAATACAGCTATGAAACAAAGAAAACTAAACTTAAAAGCTAGCCGGATAAGAAAAGCGCAGGAAGAGATAACGAAAATCGTAAATGAGAATGCACTTTTATCTTTGCAAAAACGCTGCAAAGTGGTCTACCTTCAACAAAAAAAATTGCAGTCCTCTAGCCGAGTGAAAAGGCTTCAAAAAGAACGCGCACGCCTTCAAAAGAGTTTGAAAAACCTGAAAAGAAGAAAGGAAATGAAAGGTTCCAGACTGACATCGCAAAAAAGGGAATGTACAGAAAACTTAAAGGAAATCGAAACCCAAAAGAAAGAGATAGAAAAAATCGTCCGTGAAACAACGGAGAAGAACCTGAAAATCCTGTTATGACAGTGCACTGCCAAAAATCGGCAATTGCATGTCCTTTAGAATTTTTTATGGTTGAAAGCCTGTTTAAACGGGGTTTTCTTGAATTCCATCGCTTCTTTGGTGTCGGTGCCGGGCTTCACCTTTTCTCCCCCGTTAAATAAGTCACGGTGGCTATGTAGCCCCCATCCCCTGGTTAGGGTCAGAATACACGCTGATTAACCTGCAGATTTTGACGTTTAAACACGTGTAAGTCAGTAGCCTAAGTAATAAAGACAACGTTTTACGACTTAGGATACAGCAGTTTTCCATCTACGAATTTGGCAAAACTTGTGAGTTTATGCTCCCTAACCTCACCTTCGCCGACTATGTGAGTCACCCTATGCCCCTCCACCACCAGATAATCAGAAATTATCCTTCTATGACATTTCCACGGAACCAACTCGGCGCAGATGTAAACAACTCTTTGTTTCTCCGTATAGCTCAGCAGTTTCCTTATTCCCATTTCGAATTCTTCTGTTAGAGTGTGATCCGCGTAGTTTCGGAAGCCTTTACTACTCCAACCTTTGTTCGGTGAGTTTTCACCCAGCCCTTTCCTTCGATAGCCACCTAATTCCTCACCCAACCACACGTATTTTATTCCCTTCTCCGCTAAGCTCTTTTCTAACGCCTCACGGTTGAATTGAGGATTACGTTTGGAGCTTGGCCACCTTCTAACGTCCACCAAAACTTGAATTTCATGCTCTTTCAGAAGGGAGAGAAGTTCCTCAAAGCTTCTGGTTGAGTGGCCTATAGTGAATAAATGCATTGTTTACTAGACGCCTTGTTTCAGTTTTTTCTTAGGGGGTGTCTGCTATTTTCTTTCTTTGAGAGTGATACATTTGAATAATCTGCTCCACGGTGGTTGCGTCCTTAGGACCTTTGTCGGGACGCCACTTTCCAGTGAACCTTGGGAAGCGGAGGGCCATCCCAGAGTCTTCTCGAACTTTTTCCATTCCACACGGATGCGAGGGGCTTAACGTAATTTCGTCAGCGTTCACTTCAATCACCACTTCTGGTTCAAACCAAACGTCCGCTTTGAGAATAGATTCCACCTGAGGATGTTTCTTCTCAATCTGGTGGGGTTTCATTTTCTTAGGCAACTCCTCCAAATCTTCATCAGTCCACCCAGAGCCCACCTTACAAACAGTTGGAAACTCGCTTTTATCCTCGTCGTAAGCGGCGGCTAGAACGGCGCCATACGTACCCGCTCTCTTTCCTCTTCCCATGAACGCGCCTACAACCACTAAATCCAAGGGTTCAGCCAACTTGGCTTGGTAGGACCTTTTCAGCTTTATCCACCGCCAAGATCTAGCCCCTGCTTGATAAATAGAGTGCGCATCCGTGGATTTCACAACCAAACCTTCGCATCCTTCAGAGATGGCTTGATGAAAGAAGCTTTCCATATCCTTTGGGTTGCCGGTTGCTTTAGCTGGGGTAAGCTTGAACTCTTGGCTTTCCTCCACAATTTCCGTTAGTTTCTTCCTTCGAATGGGGTAGGGTTCCGTAGTTAAGTCCTCTCCGTCAACATATAAGCAGTCGAAGAGGAAAAGGACAACTGGTATCCTCCTCACCATCTCCTCAATCTGATATTTTCTCCGCCTCTGCATCAACACTTGGAACGGCCGCAACTCCCAAGTATCTGGGTCTACGGCAACGGCTTCCCCCTCCACAATCGCGTTCTCTGCTTTAATGAATTTTTTAGCCACCCTCTCCACATCTGGATACATGAATGTAATATTTTCTAATCTTCTGGAGAAAATAGTGATTTCTTCTCCTTTTTTGTGAATCTGCATCCGCTCCCCATCCAGCTTAAACTCCGATACACAGTGCCCCTCCATCTTCTCCAAAATTTCTTCTGCGGTTGGAAGCTTCTGCGCCTGCATCATCCTAACCGGTCTCCCAACCTCAATTTTCAGTTTTTTAATTCCTTCCAACCCTTCCCTAGCAATTTTCTCCGCTACGTACCCGATGTCGCTTGTGAAGTTGTAAGCTCTCTCTAGAGGCGGCCGATTATCTTTTGACCCTGTGAAGGCTTCTGCTAAACCGTCCAGTATTGTCATGCCGCTTACGCCCAACCTAAGTTGCTCTATGACTGTTCTAACTAAATATCGGGCTTCTAAAGGAGTGGCGATTTTGAGCAATCCCGCCAGCTTGTCTATTTTTTTCTCTTGGCTCTTTGCTCCGGACTCCGAAGCGATGGCTTCTAAGGTTTCATAAACCTTCGTAATAGTTAGTTTTTTTTCAACTTCAGGTTTTTCTCCGAGAACCGTTTGGATCGTGACCGGACGTTTTTTAATTTTAGGTCTTTCCTCCAGCAACTTTTGGGTTGCAGGTCCCACCCCGCCTGTTTCTTTAACTTTTTCCAGCACCTTCTTCTCAGGCACACCGGAGGCATCAGCTATGGCCCTTATAATCATCTTCTCTGCTAATCCAATCTCTGGGAAGCCTGTCCAGTCTGGGTGAAGTTTTCCGCTGGTTAGACAAACAACTTTCCTTATTATGTTGGGCGGTGTCTTATGGAACAACTCTGCGAGGACACTTATCATTTCTAACCGTTTGTCGGTGGATTCAAGCTTTTGGTAAACGCTGGTAAGCGTGGAGTAAAGCACGTTTAATTCCTATTTTAATTGAAACTTCGACTCTATAAAAACGTTTAAAACGCCTACGTAAACACGCTTCAAAAATTTTCTTTTGCATTTTCAAGAAAACGTTGTCAAATGAAACTTCATCTTTCCTTCACTTTCCTCTGACGATCTTTACATGACAACTTTTTGGCATACGCCCAGTTGGTTCTTGAAATATCGTTTCTCTTACTTAGAGGGTGAAAGAAACTTTTTCTTTCCATTCCAGCAGAAAACCATGTAATTCATTTGAATGCTTTCTAGCGCGCGAATAGATTTACAAGCTGTAAATATCGCTTGATGCTTGGACGAGGATATATTAATCATTATGAGAATTATATTAACAAGAATGGATAATAGGATTAAAAGTCTTAGGTGCCTTCAAAGATCCAAAGGCTACTGATGCAAAGACAATCTTGTTTTCCATTTCAGACATAAGGGTGTAATAGAAAACTTGCGGAGGTGTAGACGTTAAATGAGTATCGAATTGAAGGCAGAGCTGGTTATGGCGATCAGAGATTACGAATGTGAAGAAAGACAAAGATGGGATGAAGGGATAGACTTTACTGCTTCAGACGCCAAGTCAGATGACAAGATATTGTTGCGCGTTATAACCGAGCCAAAATCAAAATCTGGCGTTGCTGGTATAGACACTGTTAGGAAGATGGGTGAAATCATGAAGCTTGAGGATTATGATAAAGGAGTTCTCATCAGCAAGAGGTTTTCAAAAGCAGCGAAGGAAGAAATGAAGCGAAAAAGCATCCAGATGTTCTCAAAGAAGTATCCTCCTTCATTTGAACCGCAGAAACTCTATCTTAAGATACAAGATTGTATAAATAATCTATGCAAAGCCAAGTGTGGTCGGGTTCCTGAGAAAAAGTCTGATTGTAAGGGTAAGGATTCCAATGGTCATTACTCTTGCAAGATTAGGCTAATCAGCGATAACGCCGCGTTCCACTTTGAACGCGGTTGGACAGATCTCCTAAAAAACGACCTTATGCGGCTTTTAGCAGTACAGAATTCCATGAATAATCAAAGTAATGGTCATGAATAATGTCTAGGGAATAAATCGGGTTTGTGAAGACAATGCGTTCAAGTCCCCGTGCGCTTGGCGAGAAAGCGCGCGTCTGCGTTCCCCATCATTCTCGCCTACTCCATAGTTCCTTTTTGAGCAGGTCTCTAACAGCAGCTCGAACAGCTGCGCTTCGACTAGGATATATGCCTGATCTCACAAGTTCATGAAGCCCTTTCAAATATTCTTCGGAAAGCAGAACGGATACAAGTTTCATCAGCTTTCACCAATCTTATTTATTTGGGTTTATACTTTGTTCCGAACCGCTTGTAGGCGATGACGAAGATTTTTTCATCAGACATTGATGTCCCAGCAGGCTACACCTACCACATTTTGGATACTTGAACAACCGGAGTCCTTTCTCATATCGCATGTCTTCTGCGCCCGCCCGCAAAATCCTTTTTTATACTCTATTTATAGCGTGAGGTTAGTTCTTTACGTAAAACGAATCTTATGGTTTCTATTTCCGTCATTTGTGGGTTCTGTTCTAGGGCGTTTTGTATTTTTGTTTCAAGTTCTTTTATTCCGAGTGATTGCACAAACTCTTTGATAATTGTCAGTTTGCTAAGTTCTGATCTGCTGAAGTTGCACATTAAATACTTTTGTTCGACTTTGTCGACGTTATATTTTATGCCGTGAATGGGGGTTCCCATTAGATACTTCTTCGTTTCTTCGTCTATAGGTGATCTGTTTAATTCTGCTTCGAATGCTTTTCTTAGGTAATTG
>JAYEKF010000107.1:0-2122 GCA_034660895.1 Thermoproteota archaeon
CGAAGCCCTTATGAGTTTCCATATCCTGCGGCTTGAGTACTGCTTGTCACAGATTACGGCTTCAACATTGACCCTTTCAGCCGCTTCACTCAGCAGCGCTGCAGCGTGTCGTTTATCGTTCTGGTTGGCTGGTGCAACCGTGAAAGCCAAAGGCATATCTGATTCGCCATCACAGGCCAGGTGAACCTTGTAGCCCATGATGAAGCCTCTCACGCCCTTGCAATCGTCATCTTCCTCTGGATCAGCTAGTTATTGCGAAAGTGCATGTGCCCTTCTAGGGTGTGTCACGAATGGTGTTTCTCTCAAGATTTGGGGTATAGTTTTTTTCGGGGATTTACCCATCCTTCCCCGTCTTCTTTACCTTCCGCAATCCTATAGTATCTTCTCGGCTGGAAATGAGGATTCTCGGAAGGCTCTTCCTTGGCAAGCTCGATAAGCCCCAGCTTCCGCAACCAATAGATGTAATTCCTGAAATTCTGATAGGAACCGACCCCTTCTCCTCTTCTTTATCTTCTCCTTCAGTAGTTGATACATCCGAAACGGATAGTCCTCCCTCGCCTCCAACAGCCTTATGAATTATCCTGTAGACGCTAAGATTCAGGAGTGACCCTTATCCTTTCCACCCATTACTTTCACTTGTTCCTCCATGACAGTAGCTCAACAATAATTAAGTCAAACTCGCACATCTCGCTCCGCATCTATTATCACCTGTCGTCTGTCTCCTTTTTGTGGATTAAACCACACATCTAAATGCTGGGTTTCTCTCAATTCTATTCTGGGCATTCAATCACCCCGAAAAAAAGGTTAGGGTGCAGTGTACTTCTCCAGCGAGAACCTGGCCACAGGCGTAACGCCGGCTTCAGACATAATTTTCTCAATGAACTCTTCAATCTGCTTCTTCTTGGCTGCCTCTTCGTCTTCAGGAGCCCAGAAAGATATCTTAGAGCAGTGGTTGCTGGTGGTGTACAGTTTCTTCTCCACCTCAAAACCAAACCAGTCATCGCTTGTTAAGTTCTTGACTACCTTTGCACGTTTCGAGAAGAACCGTATGGAAAAATCGTCAGTTACGACACGGTCGAGTTTCTGTCCCCGGATTTTAATTTCAGCCGTTTCAGGCAGGTCTTCCACTATTTTCTTGGCAAGTTTGTGTGCTAGTTGCTGTAGAACTTCTTCAAACTGTTCATAGCGGTAGTGGCTTCTTATAGTGGGCATATATTTTTCACCCCAAAAAAGAAGGTTATGAATGGTTTTTTAGCCATCGGATGTAGTCTTCAAGGCTAAACTCTGGGACCTCCAGGAAGTCGTCGAAGAACTCCAGCCATCTGTTGATGTCGTGTTCTGTACCGTACACTCTGCCGTGGAACACTCCCTCCACGATCTTTCCTTTCACCTTGCCTCTGCCCGAACAGGATATTCTAACCCTGTGAGTGGGAACTTCCTCTCCCAATCGAGCCAGGTATATCCGCACCACCTCCACGTTCTTGTTGAAGTACAGGCTTTCCAGAAAGGCCTGTATCAGTATCTCAGGCGTTATCCGAATGTTCACTTTTTCAGATTTTGTTACCTCTTTTTCAGCCTCTTGGTTCGTATTAAACACCCCAAAAAAGTTAGTGTTGAGCTTTAATGTACTCTCGTAGTTTGAACCGCCACGGCCTTTTCCCTCCCTCTATCTTCTCGCGCGCTATTCTGGGAGGTAACCATTGTAGAGAAAGACATGCTGCACATATATTTAATACCCGATTGGTGAGTTTCTTGTCCAGAGGTTCTGCTACCTGATGGATACTTATAAAATTGGAACCTAAACCAGCAGCTACTCCACAATCAGCTAACATATTGAAGATCTACATAGCCATGCCGATAAGGTCTACGGCGTTGTTACATTTTTCCCAGCCCTTCTTAGACTTTTTCAACAGAAAACTATACTTTCTCCCTCCGATTATCTGCTTGTGATATCTAATCCAGTCATAGAATGCTTGGTAAAGATGTTCCTTGAATATAGCCAGAGTCTTCTTCAAATCTACACCCCAAAAAATTAGAGAGTGGTTTGTCTGCTTTCATCGTCTCTCTGAGTTTTCCGATGTCGGAATTTGTTCCTCTTAGGAACCATCATATCGGAGCCGTC
>JAYEKF010000107.1:2132-5191 GCA_034660895.1 Thermoproteota archaeon
TTTGAGTAGAACTCTGACACATCTGGTGGGTTCCATCTGTTTCCCAGGTCCCAAATAGGGCTGCTGGGCCCACTTTTCTCTGGGTCTAAACGTAGGGAATCCGCGCATATGATGCTGAATGGATGTTTGCTGAACATGGCCATATTCACCAGGCAAGCACGATATAAGGCCAGGTTGATTTCTACGCCAAACTGCACTAACGGTGCTTTAGGATATAACCTTGAAGCTTCTATTAGAAACCTGCCTGTTCCCACAGTGGGATCCAGCTGTGTTTGCATCGGAAACTCCATCGGCCTTAAGTGGCTTGGATGAACATGATTTGCTGCGTAGTACCAGAGCAGATAACGCTCATAGGAATAGTAGCTGAACAGTTTTGCGTCAAACTTCCACGGGTCTCCAAACGTCGTCTTAAGCGTAAGCTCCACAACTGCTCTAGGTGTCATGTCCTGTCCTTGACCGACAAGCCCAAGTTCTTGGTAGACCTCTCCAATGTAGTCCCACGGCTTCTTCTTCGCCGCCTCCACAAAACCTTGTAACCAGCCCTGTTCGTCGATATGCTCATACAGTTCACCGGGTTCAGGTAGACCTTCAAACGGCCTTATCACACCCATACTTCCGTTGGTCAGGTCTCCATGTCTCACCAGCCATTGCGCCAGCAGCTCAGTCATCAACTCCCAGTTCTTGAACGCTCCGTAATGTTTAACCTCTTTAACTTCTTGCAGAATTAAGTACAGCATCTTCTTCGGAGAGTCTCCATACTTCTCCTTTATACGCCTCTTCTTAACTCGCTGAAGCAAACTTAGAAGTTGTTTACTCAAATTGCACCCCAAAAAAATGGGTTAGCGGACGTGCGTTGGATACAGCATGCTTATAGAAGATTGTCCCTCCCAGCTCATTTTAGCCACTTTCTTAGCGAAGGCTATCAGCCTCTCAACTTTCTCAGGGTTATCCTCCTCCACTCGTTTGAAGCACCTGAAGTCATGCTCTATCTCGCTTATGCTGTCACCGTTAAAAATAGCCATCGCCCTTTCACATTCGTAGACGTATCTGCCCTTCATCAGCTGGTTGATTCTTATCTCGGCGCTTTTAGGCGTGTGGTAGCCTATGCTTCCGTCTATCATAGCTACGATAGCCCACCATTTTCCCTTCTCCCTCACAGTCTCTAGCAGCTTTTTTCTCCGTGGATCATTCACGTTCCTGTCATGTGCCTCCTTTAATTTGTCCATTTTAGCACCCCAAAAAAAGGTGGTGAACGTGTAACAGGCTTGTTTACCGCATTCACCAGCATCACCAAGGTTGATATGTTCAATCGTTTGGAAGCAACAGACTTTCAGCTGCTAGTGGGTCTACGATACGATGTCCTTGAACACCGGAAACCGCATATGCCCCGCATCGGTGATCTGGTAGTACTTGACGAGAACCTTCAAGTCCGGCTGTACAGGCACGTAGGGTTTACCTATCTCGAAAGGCTTGCCGGTTTTAGGCAGATCCACAAGCCTCTGCTTCAACTGTTTAAGCTGGTGATCGGTGAACCCTGAGCCTGCGCATCCCCGGTACTCTCCGTCTTCGGCTAACACCAAGCTGCCAAAATAAGGTTGCCTGCTGTTCTTGCCCGGCGTGTAGCCTACCACGGTGCAGATCTGATGCCTCCAATTCTTGATCTTTTTCCAGCTGTAACTGCGGTGATGATAGTATCTGCCGTCCATCCGTTTGATGATGATTCCCTCCCAGTTCTGCTCCTTTGTTTCTTGGAAGAACCTTTCAAGGTCGAATCGGTGAGGCGTGTACCTAATCCTCAGCTTCGACGGGATCAAATCATGCAGCACCTTCTTCTGCTCCAGATAACCCCAGCCTTCCATGTTCTCCCCATCAAGCTCCAGCAACGACCAAGTGCAGAAGTGAAGTTTAATCCCTTTCGTTTCCATCAAGTAAAATCTTGCACCTAAATCAGTCGTAGCACACCTGCGTTGACAAGGCGTAAATTTAATTTCGCCTTTAGGGTTGATGTAAACCAGCTCCCCATCAATCACAAAGTCCTCATCAGGAATCTTCTGAGCAGCTTCCACTATCTCCGGTATCCGTCTGGTGTAGTCGACTCCATGCCTGTTCTGAATCTTCACTTCACCATCTTTCTTGATAACCAAAGCGCGAGTCCCATCGAACTTCGTCTCCCCAATATATCCCGGTCTCTTCAAGTCGGATAAGCTTCCCTCTTTAGCTAACATTAGCTTTATTGTCAATTTTTCACCCCAAAAAAAGTTTGTTGGGATTCGAATCCCAACTATCTCTGTTTAGCTGCGGCAACTAACGCTTGGACAGGAGGCAAAGTTTCCAACGTTGGACGTTCCTTAACTGGCACCTTCACTTCAGCCGGCACTTCCTGCATGTGCTTGTACTCCACTTTTGTGTCGGTGAGCTTCATCAGCCACACGAACTTTCCTTGGCTGATCACAGGCTCCAGAAACGCATAATATTGCAGATATCCCCTTCCGAAAGACCAGTTGGTTAATCCAACCTTGTCGTCTTTCAGTCTTTTCTCTGCTTCCTCGAACAGCTGTCGTTGACCCTTCTTGTCCTTGGCGTATATCTCATACACGTTCGTTATGAGAAAGTCGTCCATGGTTGTGGTGGACACCCAGTTCTCATCTGGGATGTAAATCACTTTTGTCATGTCGAACGGTCTGACCGGCTTCTCGGAGCCGTCTGGCTGCAAAGCGTAATCGTACACGTCGTCCTTCTCCACCTCATCTCCATCCGAGTTTAGCAACGTTTTCCTGTAATGCTCCAGAATCTGCATAACTTCGCCGCTGGGAACTTTCTTGCAGAACAGGTTTGGGATGGAAAATCGGCGCCGCAGTATGTGGTTTCACATTTTGACAGGGAAGAGTTCACCTACACTAGGAAAATCAGTCTGGGAGAGACTGACGATGAGGGAAGGGAGATAGTATACGTTCCAGTTTACAATGATCATTTGACTAAAGGTATGGCTACCGTCCCAGTGGAGCCCGTGGAGTGCACCTTCCAAGAGGTCATTCGCGACGTCTTTCAGTTTGTAGGCG